>CALUQC010000126.1 GCA_944322805.1 uncultured Bacteroidales bacterium
AGTATCGATATTCTGTTGCATATAAAAATGATTATGAGTTAAATCCTTTTTTCATTGCCCGGCGGGCAATGTCAATACATCCTTGCAAAAATAGAAAATTTTACGGAAACAACATAATTTTCTCAAGAGGGTGACCCAAAAGGACTTTCGGGTCACCCTCAAACGTCTTTCTTCGAAAGACTGGACCCATCCAAACCCCCTGCACCCCCTATTAGGGGGATCTCGCTTCCTCCGGTCGCGGTCCCTTCGGGACTTTTGACCCGCCCTTTTTCATTCGGCGGAGAGGGGTGTGCCGGTCTCGAAATCGTAGAGGGTGATGTATCGAAGGTTGTAGTAATAGAGCCAGGACAGGTAGATCTGGTAGATGTAGTTCTGCCTGGCGGTATCCTTTTCCTGTTCCGCGTAGTTCAGGTCCGTCACGCTGATGTCACCTACCGTGAAACGCGCCAACGCTATGCCGTACCTTTCCCGGGCCACGGCATCGGCCTCACGGTATATCTCTACCAACTCCTGCTGGGCGATGAAATCCCGGGCGAGAACACGCACCTGCTCGTTGAACTCGTCCTCCTCCCGCTTCACGCGGTCCTGCTCCAATGCGTAGTCCGACTTGGCCTGCTCGTAGTTTCCCCTGCGCTTTCCCCAGTCCAATATCGGTATGGACAGACCTATCTGCGCTATCTGGCGGCTGCCGAGATTCGTGTATGCACCGGCAAATGTCGGATGGCTGCCGGTGGTGCCGACCGACAGATTCAGACTGATTTCCGGCATCCTCTCCCTTTTGGCCCTGGTCACATTGGCCTCGGCCTCTATCAGCCTCAGCCGGAAACTGTCGTAGACCGGATTGTTCTCCCTCGCCTTCTCACGGATATTGTCCGCATGGACATCCGAAACTTTCTTTACCTGAGGCACTTCCGGCACAATTTCCACTCCCTCCCGGACGCCGAGATAATTCCGCAGGGCATTCATTTTCTCCAAATAAGTGTTCTCCGCCGTCAGCACCTCAGCTTCGGCATTCAGCCGGCCCACACGAAGCTGCATCAGGTCGCTGTCCGATATGGTACCCGTCTTCTCCTTGGCCAGCGCCACTTCGTACAGCTCCCCGGCATTCTTGAGATTCTGCCGCGCACTCTCCAGATCCGACATCGAAATGAGCAGGTCGAAATAATAATTCACCGTGGTTATGTTCACGTTCTCAATACGGGCTGCATATTCAGCCTTGGAAGTCTCATACCTCAACGGCTCCGTCTTTTTCTGCCACTTGTACGGATTGTACGCCAGCAGAGGCTGAGACAGGGTCAGCGAAAACGGTACCGACAGGAAATTACCGTAACTGTCCGCCCCGAGCTGGTCCATCCTTTCTAATCCCGACTCCAGATAGACCATACCGCCAGTAAACGGAATAGCCTGGCTGACAGTCAGATTCAGATTCTCGCTGATGTAGTTGTTCGGAATGAACGTATAGGTGCCGTCCTCCCTCTGGTACGAATTCAAGGACCGGTTCAGAGAAGGGACCGTACCTCCGAGGGTGATGTTCGGAAGCAGTCCCGCCCGGTAATTCCGGTAACGCCACCAGGCTTTCAGCATCGTATTCTCATTCTCCTTCGAGGCTATCGATTCCTCCCGGCCCATGGCAAGAGCCTCGTCAAGAGTCAGCACAAGACGTTCCCGGGAAAATATTTCCGTAGGCCTGCCGGCCAATAACAGTGTCAGCAGGACGGGCACACGCCATGCGCGGATAAATTTCCTTTCCATAATGCTACCTTATTTTCAGTCTGTCCTTTGTCCTGTACGCACCCATGTTCGAGACGATGACACGCTCCCCATCTCTCAGACCTTCCAAGACCTCCACTTCCATGGAGCTGCTCTCGCCGAGCAATACGGTCCGCTTTTCCGCATACTTCCCGTCCACTACCCACAGGTCATACTCCCCGGGACCGGAATAATACGACCTGTTGGCGATTTTCAGCGCATCCTCCTTCGTCGCAGTCACCACATACACGTCTGCCTTAAGGCCGGGACGCAGGGAAGTGTCCGAACTGTTGTCGAGAAAGACGTTGAAAGTGATTCTGCTGTTGGACACGGAAGGGACTACGTTGGCGACCGTTCCAGTCAATGTGTTTCCCCCGATTTTCACCTCCACCTTACTCCCGGCATTGAACTGACCGATAAAGCTGTCCGATATTTCTGCCGTCACCTTGAAGCGGCTCAGGTCCGAAAGTACCGCAAGCTGGCTGCCCTTGGCCACGCCGGAACCTATCTGGTCGTTGACCCACGAAAGCGTGGCATCGAACGGAGCCAGGACCCTCGCATCGCCTATCTCCTTTTGCCTGAGGGCCAGCTTGCTCTCTGCTATCCCGTATTCGAGTTCATATACCCTCAGCGCGGATTCGGTGGTCTTCTTCTTGTTCTCGCACTGGAGTTTCAGCTGTTCGAGCTGGAGCCTGGCCACCTCGTAGTCGAGTTCCCGCTGGCGGACCATGTCCGCCGTACTGCCTCCTATGCTGTCCAGATAATGCTCGTTGATCATCAGAGCCTCCATACGCTTCAGCCTCATTTCGTCTATCACCACCTGCTTCTCCATGTCTGCTATTGCCCCGGCAGCCTCGGTCCTGTACTGCTCCAGCTTGTATTTCTGGATTTCAAGGGCATCCTTATCCGCCTGCAAATCCGTATCCGCCGTCGTCAAGTCCAGTTTCAATATCATGTCACCCTTACTGACATGCTCTCCGGATTTCCTGTACACTTCCAGAATCTTCGAAGCTATCGGCGAAGTCACCGTCTCCTCGTAAAAAGGCACGACGCTTCCCGTAGCCCCCACAGACACGGACAAGGTCCCGCGCCCGACATCCGACACATCCACCGCATCCATTTCTATCCCCGGCCGCATGACCGCCGCCATAAAGACCGACAACACTATTATTGCCGCTGCCGGCACCCCTATTTTCAGATACCCGGACATCTTCTTTTTCCGTATATCCTTTTCCGATAATTTCCTGTCCATCATATGTCACGTCCTTTCAATTCGTCAGCTATGTTTTTCCTTGATATGTTGTATGCCGGAATTCCTCCGGCAATGAGGGCAAAAAGTACGGCCATGACAAAGGCCCCGGCATATACCGGAACACCGAAACGGAATCCGGACAATACCGATGTGACGCTCTCGTCCCTGAACAGCAGGCTGTCTATGCCTGAAAGGGCCGGGCCTGCCAGAAATGCCGCTATCACGAACCCCGTCATCGTCAGCAGCAGGTTTTCGGAAACTATCTGTGCGAAAGCCTGCCGCCTGGTCGCGCCCAATGCCCGCCGGATAGCTATTTCCCGCGAGGATGCCTGGACTTTGGCCGAACTCAGGGTCATGATATTGAGAGCCGGGACCAATAGCAGAAGGAGCAGTACCGCAGCGGCTCCGTAACCGAATGTGCTGCCGCCGACATAGTCGTATTTCCATTCCTGCAGCGTCTGGAAATCGGATGGCCTGACCCGGACTTCGATGTTCCGCCGGGAAAAGTATTGCCGTACCGCATGGCTGAGATTTTCCTTCATCTCATCAGAAGACATGCCCTTGTCGAAAACGATATTGATGTCGAACAGAAAGGCTCCGCCGGACGGGATGAACTTGTCAAAAGTATAAGGCACCCATACCACGGCCCTTTCGTAAGGATTCTGCAGGGCCGAGAAATCGTCTATCACCCCTACTATGCGGTAGTCGTTCTTCTGTATGGTAATCGTCTGGCCTACAGGGTCGTCCGCATAGCATCTGTCGGCGAAACTTTTCAGAAGCACGGCCTGCAGGGCATTGTCATCCGTAAACGGACGGCCCGACACGAAATCGAAATCGTTTATTTCGAAATACTTGTGGTCCACGAAACTGACCGCCGCCGACCTCACCTTGCTGCCTGCAAAAGCTATGGTGTACTGGAGATTCCCGATGCTGTAGTCCACGGCTCCGGGAAGCGACTCCACAAACGGCCCTATATCCTGCGTGGCTATGCCGCCCACCCATTCGTCCCGGATATCGTAATATTGGGGCGATACCCGGATCATGTTTTCCGAGTTCACGAAAGGCCTCGTACCGCCGCCGATGAGCCGGATGGCTGACAGCAACAGCAGTATGAGGATGAAGGCTACCGCCGTTCCGAATATGTAGAACGTCGCATACATCCTGTTCGAGAGGATACTCCTGACGGAATATCCGATGTAATTCAATGCCTTTTTCATCGCATCTCCGTCTTTTGCATCCCGGACCTGTCCACTGATGTTATCTCCCCGTCGCTCATCGTGACCCGGACGGTCGCTTCCGAGGCTAATTTCGCATCGTGTGTGACCATGACTATCGTGGTACCTTCCACGTTGAGCCGGATGAGCAGGTCCATTATCTCGCGCCCCATGCGGCTGTCGAGATTGCCAGTAGGCTCGTCAGCGAGGAGTACGTGCGGGTGCGTTATCATTGCCCTGGCAATGGCAGCCCTCTGACATTGTCCTCCGGACAGCTGGGAAGCATGATGTTTCGCCCGGGATTCCAGTCCTACTTTCTCTATCAGGCCCATGGCCCTCTCCCTTATCTCCCTGGAAGTCAGCTTCTCATGGCTGTAAAGCATCGGCAGTTCCACGTTCTGCAGGATATTCAGGCTCGGAATCAGGTGGAAGCTCTGGAAAATGAAGCCGAATTCTCCGTTCCTCATCCTCGCCAGTTCCTTGTCAGTCAGCCCGCCCGTATCAGTGCCTTCCACAGTCAGCCTGCCTCCCGTAGGGGTGTCCAGCAGGCCGATGATGTTTAGCAGCGTGGATTTCCCGCATCCGGACGGGCCCATTACCGACACGAAGTCGCCCTTTTCCACTTTCAGGTTTATCCCGTTCAGGGCATAGGTCTCGATCTCGTCCGTCGAGAACACTTTGCAGATGTCTGTGAGTTCTATCATATTTTTTGTAATTAATTATTTACATGTATCATTCGCTTCTCAATAGCTCGGCCGGATTCATCCGCGAAATACGGAATGCCGGATATCCGGCACACAGGAAAGATACCGTCAATGCCAAGAGCAAAACAGTGGCTGCGGCAGGCAATGAGATTTCAAGCGGGTATATGCTCAGGACGATGACGATTCCGGGAAAGGCGGACAGCCCCGTCACCATCACATTCTGCAGCAGGAACATGACAATGACCTGCCGTCTTGACGCCCCGCAGGAAATACGCAAGGCAAATTCCCGCAGCCTCTCCTTCACATCGATGAGGTTCACGCCTATCGTACCGAGAATGGAAAATATCAGGAGAAACAACGCAGGAATTCCGGTCGAAGCTATTTGGACAATGCTTGTTTCCGTATACTCGCCCTCACCTTTAGAAAGTGGTATGATAAAACACTCCACATCTGCGGTCTCACTCCAGACCTTATGGAATTCCCTGTAAAAATCATTAGCGAACTCGTCTTCGTAACCAGATTTTACCTTCGCCGCCAACTCTTCAAAAACCCCGCAACTTCCTGTCGGAAGCAATAAATCAATCGGGACAATGATGGATGGAGGGGCTTCCTTCAGCGGTGTCTCTTTTATTCCGGATACGACTCCTGTTATGACACAAGGTATCACCCCGAAATTGATTGTTTTACCTACCGGATCCTCAAGTCCTAAATTTTTGACAAGAAGTTCCGATACTACGGCAGGATATTTCCCGTCAATACGCTCCCCGTCGTGAAACCATCTTCCTTGGACAATGTCCGGTCCGAATACTTTTTCTGCAGCTTCATCAGTGCCTTTGAAATGGGCAAAAACCTTTTTGCCCGCTGCAAACACTAAAGAATCCGCCCAGTAATACTCGGAAGGCCTTATATACGGAATAAAAAAATAACTTTCGCTGATTCCGATGACATAAGGTTTTTGTCCAAGGTATTCTTTTACTGCATCCATTGCCTGTACAGATGCTTTTGACTTTTCCCATTCATAATTGCCTTCTATCATATAACCGAAAGAAACGACGTTGTCCGTATCAAGTCTTCCCGGAGTATTATAGCTATGTACCGTATCAACCACTATCGTCAGGGACAGCGCCACCGCAATAAATACCAGCATCTGCTCGAATATCACGGCCGTGTACTTCCGTCTTTGATTCCAAAGCATTATGGAAATATGTTTCAGTGTATTCATCATTATGGTTATAAGTATAACGTTTATCTTATCCTAAGTTTTTTCCCGTCTGCACCCTTCACTCTGAAGCAAAAAACCGGAAGGTACAATATCAAGGCTGCTGCGGAAAATAACAGTCCGGAAATCGTCCCTACTGCGAACGGAAACCAGAAGACTTCGTCTGGCCCGTCGAAAAGAAACGGAATCAGACCGAGAACCGTTGACACTACCGTGAGCATTATGGCGGTTATCTTATGGTTG
>CALUQC010000127.1 GCA_944322805.1 uncultured Bacteroidales bacterium
CTCAGCGCCGTGGACAAGGCGGCAACGGACGTATGCCACTATTTCAATCCCGACGTGAAAAAGGTATATGCCTACCTCGGATGGGAACAGGAATATTTCCTCGTGGATGAAGGCCTGTACGCCGCCAGACCGGACCTCCTCCTGACCGGCAGGACCCTCATGGGGCACGATTCCGCCAAAAACCAGCAGCTGGAAGACCATTATTGCGGCGCCATTCCGCCCGGGGTCGCAGCTTTCATGAAGGAACTTGAAATCGAAGCCCTCAAGCTCGGCATTCCGGTCAAGACCCGCCACAATGAGGTCGCGCCAAACCAGTTCGAGCTCGCACCGATTTTCGAGGAATGCAACCTCGCAAACGACCACAACATGCTGATAATGTCGCTGATGAGGAAGATTGCCAGAAATCACGGATTCCGTGTCCTCCTGCATGAAAAACCGTTCAAGGGCGTCAACGGAAGCGGAAAGCACAACAACTGGTCGCTCGGCACCGACACGGGCATCGCTCTGATGTCCCCGGGAAAGGACTTCACAGGAAATCTCAGATTCATAACTTTCATCGTGAACACCCTGATGGCAGTGTACAGGCACAACGGGCTGCTGAAGGCTTCCATCATGAGCGCAAGCAGCGCCCACAGGCTCGGTGCGAACGAAGCTCCGCCTGCCATCATCTCGAGCTTCCTCGGATCCCAGCTTTCCGCAGTGCTGAAACATATCGAGGAAAGCGAGCCTGAAAGTTTCCAGACCTTGGGAGGCAAGACCGGGATGAAACTCGATATACCGCAGATTCCGGAAATCCTCGTTGACAACACCGACAGGAACAGGACCTCGCCGTTCGCGTTCACCGGAAACAGATTCGAATTCAGGGCTGCCGGCTCGGAATCGAATTGCGCCAGCGCAATGATTGTCCTGAACTCGGCCATGGCGGAGCAGCTGAATGAATTCAAATCCGTCGTCGACGAACGCATTGCCGCAGGCGAAAACAAATTCTCGGCCATCCTCGGCGTCATCAAGGAATACATCAGAATCTGCAAACCCATACATTTCGACGGCAACGGCTACAGCGACGAATGGAAGGCCGAGGCACAGCGCCGGGGACTCGACTGCGAGACGAGCGTACCGCTGATCTACGACAACTACCTGTCCGGCGAAAGCATCAGGATGTTCGAAAAGACAGGTGTCATGAGCAGGAAAGAGCTCGAAGCCAGGAACGAGGTAAAATGGGAGACCTACACGAAGAAGATACAGATCGAGGCCCGCGTCCTCGGAGATCTGGCCCTCAACCACATAGTCCCCGTAGCTACCAAATACCAGAGCACGCTTATAGACAATGTCTACAAGATGCACGAAATCTTTTGCACGGAGAAAGCGGATGCCCTGACCATCAGGAACATGGAGCTTATCGAAGCGATAGCCACGCATACCGCCCTCATCAAGGAGCACGTAGACAAGATGGTGGAGGCCCGCAAGATAGCAAACCGGCTCACGGACGAGCGGGAGAAGGCCATCGCCTATCACGACACTGTCTCCCCGTGGTTAGATGAAATCCGGTCCCACATAGACGAGCTGGAGCTCATCGTGGACGACCAGATGTGGACCCTGCCGAAGTATCGCGAGCTGCTGTTTATCAGGTAATTCCTTCTCAATCGGAAGATTTCCGGTAGCTTGCTATGGCCCAGCCTGCCATGGCAGCGCCTATGGCCAGAAGCCCTGCGGCATCATACCAGATATCGGCAGGAGTGCTTCCTTTCAGATATACGGACCGCATGGCATCGGCATAATACCGCATCGGGTTGAAATAAGTGATGGTCTGCGCCCATTCCGGCATGGAAGCTATCGGAGTGAAAATACCGCTCATCAGCATGAAAATCACGGCGAAGAACCAGATGACGAACATGGCCTGCTGTGCATTGCTGCTGTAGTTGGAAATCAAAAGTCCGAGGCCGGCCATCACCACGATGTCGAGCGTAGTATAAAGGTAAAGCCACAGGAGGCGGCCCCGGCAGACATAGCCGAATACCGTCCATGCTATGAGCAGACAGGCTGTAAGCACGAAAAATGCTATCGCCCAATATGGTATCATCTTGCAGATGATGAATGCGGACTTGCTCACGGGAGTCACGTTTATCTGCTCTATGGTGCCAGTTTCCTTTTCCGATACGATATTCAATGCCGGAAGGAAGGCGGTAATCATGGTAATGCCGATGACTATAAGCGCAGGTATCATGAACAGCTTGTAGTCCATGTTCGCATTGAAGCTGTATCTGTCGGCAACATCTATCGCCGGAGAGGCAGGAGCATCCGGGGAAGGATTCCGGTCCTGCATGTACATCCTGATGCAGCTTGACAGGTATTGCGAGCCGATGCTGCCCCTCGTCCCGTTGACGGTATTGATCTTTATCCCTACCGGGAAGCCCGTACCCGTTTCGACTTCCCTGGAAAAACCGGCGTCTATGGTAATGATGGCGTCGGCCTTGTTGTCATCCATCAGCCGCATGGCTTCGTCCGGGCTGTCGCATACCGAAACAAGCCTGAAATATCCCGAAGCCGTACATTTTTCTATCAGACGTCCGGATTCCTCGCTTCTGCTTCCGTCCACCACGACAAGGTTTATGTTCCTTATCTCCATACTGACCGCGAACGGAAAGACCAGCATCATAAGCACGGGGAACATCAGGGCCATCCGGGGCAGTCCCGGATCCCTGAAAAACTGTTTGAATTCCTTTTCCAAAAGATATTTCCACATGATACGAATGTTTTTTGCCCGCATCACTGAAGCCGGGTCTTGAAACTCCTGATACTGACAGCCAAAAGCAAGGCGGCCATGCCTGCGAGGATGGACAGCTCCTTGATTACGGAAGCCATGCCGTCGCCCTGGATCATGACCTTTTTAACTATGATTATGAACCATTTTGCCGGAATGATATCGGAAACCCACTGCAGGATTTGCGGCATGCTTTCGCACGGGAAAATGATTCCCGAGAATATCATCGTAGGCATGGTCAGTCCCATGCCGCATATCAGCAGGGCCGTACGCTGGCTCGAGGAAATCACAGAAATGAGAAGTCCGAGCGCCAAGGACGACACCACGAATACAAGCGCGGCAAAAGACAGCAGCAGAAGGCTTCCGTTCACAGGAACTTCCATCACATAATGCGAAAGCAGCAATATGCTGGCAAAATTCACTGCGGACAAAGCCAGATAAGGCATCATTTTGCTGATGACTATCCAAAGCGGCCTGACAGGGGATACCAGGAGCAGTTCGAGAGTGCCGGTTTCCTTCTCCCTGACTATCGACACGGCCGTCATCATGGAACATATCAGCATCAGTATCAGCCCCATGACGCCAGGCACGAAATTGTAGGAGGATTTCATGGCCGGGTTGTACATAAGCTGGACGACAGGCGTCATGGAAATTTTCTTCTCCCCCGCCATCGAGATGCCGATGTCCGTCTGTTCCGAAGAAATGACTCCGGCAAGATAGCTTGCTATCATCCGGGCCGTATTAGGGTCGGAGCCGTCGCATATTATTTCCGCCCCGGTACGTCCCGACGAAATCAGGTCGCTGCCATAGTCCTGCGCGAAACATACGGCGGCATCCGCCCTGTTCTTCCTGAACAGGTCTTCCGCGTCCGACGGCCTGTCTATTCTTCCGACTATGCTGAGATATTTGTTCTGATCTATCCTGTCGACTGTTTTCCGGACTTCAGGGTCGGACATGTCGCCGCAGAAGGCTATCCTCGCATCGTTTACTTCCGTACTGACTGCAAAGCCGAAAAGGATGATCTGCACGACAGGCATCACCATCGCGATAAGTATGGTCCGCCGGTCCCTGAAAATATGACGGAACTCCTTGACTGCCGACGCTGCAAATTCTTTCATTTTCACTCCTCCCTTTCAGCCCTTCCGGCTATGATTCTGAACACTTCGTCCATGTTCCGGGCATGATAGCCCGACTTGAGTCCGGCCGGAGAGTCCATGGCGGCGATTTTCCCGTCTACCATGACCGACACCCTGTCGCAATACTCCGCCTCGTCCATATAGTGTGTCGTAACGAATACGGTCACGCCCTTTTCAGCCGTATCGTATATCATTTCCCAGAACCGTCTGCGGGTTTCGGGATCCACGCCTCCGGTAGGCTCGTCCAAAAAAATAATCTCCGGTCCGTGTATCAGGGCGATGCTGAATGCAAGTTTCTGCTTCCACCCCAGCGGAAGGTCCCCAGCGAACTTGTCCTTTTCCGACTGCATTCCCAGCATTCCGAGCATGGCATCCGTCTTCACCCTGATTTCCCTGTCCTTCAATCCGTAGATACCGCCGAACAGCCGGATGTTTTCCCTGACAGTCAGATCCGGATAGAGGGAAAATTTCTGGCTCATGTAGCCGATGTGCCTTTTTATCTTTTCCTGACCGGTATTTATGTCATAGCCGGCCACTGTCCCTTCTCCGCTTGTCGGACGCGAAAGGCCGCACAATATCCGCATCGCAGTGGTCTTGCCGGCCCCGTTCGCTCCAAGGAAGCCGAAAATTTCTCCCTTGCGGACATCGAAGCTGATATTGTCCACCGCCGTAAAATTCCCGAACTTTTTCGTAAGGTTCCAGATTGTTATGACATTTTCTTCCATAAGCATATCAAAATATAACGCGGGACGAAACATTTTCAGTTGTCGCCGCTCCCCGAAAGCCACATGAAACAATCCTCGACCGAAGGAGCCGTCTCGACAGCGGAGCAGCCGCGGAATCCGGCATCGGCCAGCGAGGCAAGAATCCTTTCCCTGCCGGTCACCGCAGGATCATACGCCACATGATGAGAATCTCCGAATGCAAAACAGCTGATCACTCCATCCGTCTTCCTGAGCTCCTTCAAAAGCGGATACATCCTGTCGCCCCCGACGGACAGCAGCCTGTACGGGAAGTCCGAAACTATTTCATCCGGCGTACCCGTGCCGATGATGACCCCGTCCCGTATCAGGGCAAGCCTGTCACACTGAGCCGCTTCGTCCATATACGGAGTGGAAACGAATACGGTCACGCCGGATGCCTTTATTCTCGAGAGCATGTTCCAGAAATCACTCCTGCTCACCGCATCGACCCCGGTAGTAGGCTCGTCGAGAAACAATACCGACGGATGATGGACCAAAGCGCAGCAAAGCGCGAGTTTCTGCTTCATGCCTCCGGAAAGTTTGCCGGCCCGTCGGTCCTCGAACGGCTCTATCTGCGAATATATTTCACGTATGTTTTCATAATTTTCACGGACTGTCGTCCCGAAAAGCGTCGCAAAATAGTCCAGGTTTTCCCTTACGCTCAAATCCTGGTACAGGGAGAATTTTCCGGGCATGTAGCCTATGATTCTCCTCACGCGGGCAAAATCCTTCACGATATCGAGTCCGCAGACCGTTCCGGATCCGGAATCAGGAAGCATCAGCGTTGTCATAATCCTGAACAGGGTAGTCTTGCCCGCCCCGTCCGGGCCTATCAGCCCGAATATCTCGCCCTCGCCCACAGACAGCGAAATGCCGTCTACGGCCCTGACATTCCCGTAGCTTTTGACGATTCCGTTTATCTCTATGGCATTCATGGTCGCAGGCTCCGGTCAAAGGATAACGTACGCATACATTCCGATACGGAGTCTCCCGTCGTTGTGCACTGCTATTTTCACCGCATACACGAGATCGGCGCGTTCATCCCTCGTCTGGATATTTTTCGGCGTAAATTCGGCCTCTCCGGATATCCATGTCACAGTACCTTCATATCCGTCAGGCTCGGCAGTCCCGTCGTCAGGAATAACCCTTACCTTGTCTCCGACATGCAGCGAGGCAAGCTGCGCCGATGAAAAATATGCCCGCACGTACGGATTTTCCATGTCCGCCACCTTGAAAAGCTGCCGGCCGGCAGTCGCCATCTCGCCCTTTTCCGCATATTTTTCCAGCACGGTGCCGGAAACAGGCGCAGATATCCTGCATTTCGCTATCTTGTCCTCGGCCTGGGCTATCTGCACGTCTATGGTGCCTATCTCGCACTCGACGCTTTCGTTGTTCTGCCTGTAATTCTGCTCAGCCGCGGCTATCTGCCCTTCCAGGATGCTGATTTCCGACTCGAGGTCATCAACCTGCTTCCTGGTGCCAGCATCCTTTTCCAGCAATGAACGGGACCTGTCCAGCTCGGCATTCAGATTCTCCAATTTGGCATATTGGGCCCGCGTCTGGCATTCGACGTCCACGATTTTCACTTTCGCACTCTCCCTGCGCCTGAGGAGTTCCTCTTTCTGGAGCCATATCTGCACCGAATCTATATGTCCGACACATTCTCCGGCCTGCACCCTGTCCCCTTCTTCTATGCCGAACTCCGTTATCCTTCCGTTGCTTTCAGCCGAGACGGTCACTTCCGTCGCGCAAATCTGGCCGCATGCGTCGAAATCAGGCTCTTTCAGACCGCATCCCGCTGCCGACAACAATGCCAGGACACCTGCAAGGGCTTCGTTTGTTTTCCGTTTCATCGCAAGATTCAATTTATTGATTATCAAATTTTCCATTTTCAGTCAAAGTCGCAGGCATTTCAATACCCCATACAGTTCTTCAAATCGTATATCGCCATCAGCAGCTGGATCCGGTGGACAGATTCGGCGACTTTCGCATTGTACTCATCATCGATTCTCGACATCAGGTCCGTCATGGTGATGACCCCGTTGCGGTATTGCTCCTCTCCTGAAGACCGTATGGATTCCCTGAGCGCGATTATCTTCCTGTCCTTTTCGAGCAATGCCTTCGCCTTGTCGACGGCGCTCCGCATCTGCGTGGCATCGAGGGAGGTGTTGAACAGGAAAGTCTCCTTGTCCGACTCTATTTTCCGCGTCTGGGCATCTATTTTCCGCTTCTCATCCCGCCTCGTGTACAGGGCACCTATGTCCCAGGACATCCGGATGCCCGCCGTCCAGTACGGCTGGAATGTGTTTTTCAGTATATTCAGGCCCGGACGGCCTACCCCGCCCTGGAGTGAAAGGCTGAACTTCGGCGATATCTTCGAATTCAGCTGGCGGGCGAGGGCCTCCTGCTGCACGAGTTGGGCTTCATAAAGCCGGAGTTCCGGCCTGGCTACCTCGTCCGGCATCATCATTTCCGCATTTTCATCCGGTACCGTAAACTCCTTTCCTTCAAGCTCAGCCCCTGTCAGCTTTTCGAGCATGGCCACGTACGCCGCCCTGTCCTTCAGCAGTTCCTCCCGCTGCTGTTCGCAGTTCAGCATGTTCACCTGAATCATTTCCATATCGGACTTGTATGCCGTACCGTTATCCATGCAGGCCTGCACCTGTCTGGCGTTCCTTTCCAGACTTTTTTCCAATATGGAATTCTGTTCTATCTGCCCGTCGAGGAGAAGCACGCCGAGGTATATTTTCTCCACCCTCTCGTTCAGCGCGTAAAGAGAGACTTCCACCTGTCCTTTCTGGACATCCGCCCCTGATTCCGTGACTTTCTTCTGACTGCCAGACGCACCGCCGTCCCAGATGGTCTGGCTGATTTCCCCTACCAGGGAATACTGGTCATGAGGCAGGTCGAACGTGAAGCCGGGGATATCGAAAGGCATCTCCACCACATCCGACTGATATGTCGCCTTTCCAGAAACGGAAAACTGCGGCAGCCATGATTTGGAAATGGAAGCTATGTCATAGCGAGACGCTTCCTCTATCAGGCCTAACTGTCTAACCTGCGGATAGTTGGCCTTAGCCATCTCGAGACACTGCCCGATAGTGACCTGGGCTTCCGCAGAAGGTCGGAAAATGCCGCATGCAAGCAATGCGGCAATGATGAATTTCAGATTCTTTTTCATGTTCAGATTCCTCCGTAAAGTCTGTTTCTTATCAGCTCGATGATTTCTGCCTTCCTGTTTTCGAGGAGCGCCGGCGGGATGACTCCGTCCTCCCGGAACTCCGTTCCGCCGGAAGCCCCGAACAGCTTCCCGGCGACCGGCAGCAGCAGGAATGCGGATATGTTCAATGTGAAAATATCTATCATAAGCTGCTCCGGGTCCACTTTGCGAATCCTTCCGCCGTCTATTTCTTCCTGTATTTTTCCAATATGGAATGAATATATTTTCCGGATGTCGGGAAGATAGTTTTCTTTCAGCCGTTCCACAAGTTCCGGATTGTGCGCTACCGTATCGTACAGGAATGACGCGAAACGTGGATGCGCGGCAAAGAAATCGAAGTGTGCGGATATCCCTTTTTCGAGGGTATCCCAAAACGTTTCGCTCCTGGACATTATCGGCCTCAGGGAACGGATGAGTTCGTCTATGATTTTCCCGAGGACCTTCATGAAAATATGCTCCTTGGTCCTGAAATAATAATGCAGCATGGCATGCGTGACTCCGGCTTTACGCGCAATCGCGGTCGTGGTAGCCAGATTGTAGCCCTTTTCCAAAAAGATTTCTTCTGCCGCAGCCATTATTGCCTGCTCCTTGTTGTTCTGAGTCGTATCCATGTCCTTCCCCGTTTTCTACAGATTTGTTTAACACATTTATTTAACATGTCTGTTAACACGCCTGCAAATGTAATGGAATTTCCGATACGTTGTCCTCCGCATTGCTTTTTTTTTCAAAAAGGACGAAGCCCGCCTCATTTTTTCCGCATCAGGAACAGATATTCCTTGTGCGGTCCCGTATCGTTAAGCCATTCCTTCGTCCAGGAGAATCCGGACATGACATTCTTCCTGTAGTCGATTTCATTGGCCGACAAAAGGCGGCCATACGACCCTATTATGTCGAACAGATCTTTTTTCGCCGCCCTTCCTCCGGAACTGTAGGACAACAGGATGTATTCCGCGTCGGTCCCGGCGACCAGCCTCTCTATGGCCTGCATGGCCACGTATTTTCCTTCCGCATTTTTCTTGAATTCCTCGAAAACTGAGGCGGCTTCTCCGTCATGGGTATCCTCCCGCCTGTTGGCCTTTCCGAACAGCGCCGGCTTGTCATTCAGCACTATTGTTTTCCAGATATGGTAATAGGAAGCGTAGCGGACCCTGCTCGGAGGCATTTTTTCGTTGTTGGAGCCGTACGGAGGGTCGAAGTACGCCAGGTCGTAATGCGTTTTTACGGCATCGAACACGTCGCCTTTCAGCACACGATTCCGGGTCCTTATCTCGAAACGTTTCGGCAGTTTCATCAGCATCGTGTTGTATGAACGGGCGGACCATCCCGAAAGATATGAAGCGAAATGGCCCAATGTATTGTCTACGGAGTCCATCGCCAGAATGAGGCTTGTCAGCAGGACGGATTTGTCCACATCATCGAGGCCATAGTCGTCGATACGGTCCCTGATGGCGTCCAATTTCATCGTATTGTGCTTCCGGAACGGCATTTTCCCGTCAGGGGCATCCCCTCCGTAATGTTCAGTGAACCATCCGCACCGGCCTTCAAGGGAGTTGAGTTCGTCTATGTACGGCTTATAGAAGGAATCCGGCTTCGATGACAGGAGATAGCATTTGCCGAAAACTTCGGACCATTCGGAAATGTCATTCGCCGTCACGTCGTAACCTGCCCGGGACAATGCCTGCGAAACACGTGTCGTCCCGCTGAACCCGTCCAGAACAGATCTCACGGGCAGACCTTGTACGATGCCGAGAATGTACGGAAGAAGTTTCAGTTTCGACCCGGTATATTTTATCCCCTCCGTCTGCGGCATTCCGGGTCCGGGGCATTTCTCCATGTCAGGATTCATGCGGCTTGCTGCTGTCGGACTCATGACCGGAAAATGGCTTTTACCGGAATACGACCGGTATCGTATATGTGGTCCTGACCTTTTTCCCCTTGTAGATTCCCGGCGACCATGCGGGAGAAGATTCGATGACTCGCACGGCTTCGTCGGAAAACGCCTTTCCCGGAGACTCGATGATTTCCACAATATACGTGTTTCCATCCTGGTCCACTCCGAACTTGACAAGTACGGTCTTCATGCCGCCGGACCAGTCTTCCGTGTCCGGGTAACGCAGCCGGGATGCCACCCACCGGGAAAACGCATCGGCATCCCTGCCCTTGAATTTCGGCGGCGTGTCCTTTCTGACCAGTTTACGGTATTGCCGCCCGGCTTCATCGAGAAAGTCCCGCTGAGATTCAGTCAGCTCCGGTCCGTGGAAAACAGGCTTGGCAGATACTATTTCCGCAGGGGCATGCAGGCGGCCGTATAACCTTCCGTACTCCGGAGACCTCGAACTCACCGGGCGGCCGTTACGGCACATCCCGACATAGATATACCCGTCAGGATACCACAATGTGTCGAGTCCGTTGGCATAGTCATTCCGGAATTCTCCGGCAAGCACTTTCCCCGAATCCGAAAAGAAACGCCCGTATCCGTCATGCCGGCCACCGGAAAAGCTGCCGCAATAGATGCTTCCGTCCGGAAGATAATGCACTCCGGTCCCTTCGGGGACTCCGCGCACGAATTCACCTATAATTATCCCATTTTCCATTGAATACAATACCCCTTTCCCGACAGGATATTGCCCGGCATATTCCGAGGAGTCGGACACAATCAGGGTATCGGTCTGCGCATGGAGATTTCCGGTGCCGGACAAAAGCAGGGCACCGCAAATAAAAGCAAAGGTCTTAAGTTTACAGGTCATGTCAGAAATAGTTAACGCCTGTTGTTGAGAATCACCAATGCGGCGATGACTCCCGGAATCCATCCGGCACAGGTTAGAAGAAATACGATCAGGATGGATCCGCACCCCTGGTCTATCACGGCCAATGGCGGAAAAATAATCGACAGCAGGACTCTCCAAAAAGACATATTGCAAAATTTTATTAAGAAACCGTTTTGAATTCTCCCCGGAAACCTCCTGTAAAATTTATGTCATTAAATTTCAAAACAGTTTCCAGGGCTCCGACCGGCAAAGTCTCTTTTACAAAGATAACGCTCTTTTGGCAGGATCAGCCATTCTGTCTAAAAACTTGTAACATGTTACACTTTTTTCAGTTCAAGTTAATCTGAAAAATCTGTAACATGCGGCACATTCTTTCAACAGGCACAATTCTGCAGACATCTGCCGTTGAATTGCACTGACGCACGATTCCGTTTTTCGAACACTTGTAATCCAATATCTTGCGCTCTTTCTTGAATGTTCCGTACATAGTGTTTATGTTTGCCCGTACTATGGCTACACCGAAACATATTCAGAAAGACTACAAGGTCTTCCTTGAGGACATTCTCCGGAGGCTTCTGCTCCTTGAGAAGGACATCCACATCCTTCTGATTGCCCACCGCAAGACTGTCAAGTTCGACTTCGACAGGCTCCTCTCCCGGAAAGATGCAGCCGCCATCTTCGGCTGCTCCGTCCGCCACCTCGACCGCATCCTCGCCCAGTGCCACATACGCAAAATCCACATCGAAGAACCCGGCTCTCCCGGCAAGCCCAAATCATACATCCGCTGGGGAGAGATCGTGGACAACTGGTTCGTCCGGAACGCATACGACCTCCCGGTTCTGAAAGCCAATGGCAGACGCAAGTACTCCGATGAGTTCGAAAAAGCCTATCTGGAGTATTTCAATGAACGGAAAGAGGACTTAAAGTAACATGTATACTTACATGCACACTCACATACACACTTACATGCATACTTGCTCACTTACTTGTTCACTTACTTGCATGCTCTTTGCCCCTCATACTCGCTAACTTATTCACTACCCGTGCGTTAACTTACTCACTTGTTTGCTCCCTAAAAGTCGAAGCGTCATCTTCTTCTGGTATACCCGGCCAGCCGGATGTCCCGATGACCTGGTGCTGGAACTACTTGGCCGTTACAAGGAAGCCCCTACCTCGGGCGAGAAATCCTATCCCTGACCTTTCCCCACGCGTGAGTTCCAAACAGACAACTTGAGCGGAGAGTCTTCATCATAGTCTTCAGTCGGCAGCGCGGAATCACAAATCCCAGTTCATTCTCAGCCACCCAAGGCCGCACAGAAGGGTCAAATAGACTGATGAAACATCGATGACCATTCCTCTCATTTTCGCGCACTGCCATAGTAATAGTCGCACTGCATCCAGAACCAAAAGGCGCGGAGACCGCATCCTCATCATTAATGTCGAAATTTGCCCAAGCTACAAGCCCACACAGCACATCCGGAGTCGCATAGAAAAACAACCCATCAATCTCATCAATCCCACATCCGAGATTCTCCAAAGTGTCAATCCTCGCAAAGTTCAGATACCTCGGCTTCGGCTGTTTAATCTCCAACGACTTCACATATTCAATGACCATCTCCGGAGATTGTTTATAGCGTTCCTTGCCAGAAACAAATTCAGGTACTCTTTCCGGCATTTCCCCGTACCCAGTATAAAGCCGTCCTCCTCCGCAAGATATATTCTCCGCGCACAATGATACAGGTACACCACCCCTCGTCTCGTCAAGCACCTTAAAAAAACATCCACCCCCTTTCTCCGTCTCCACAACAGCAGAATCACTATACCAAAACCCAAGAGGAAGTTCCATTCCCTCTCCAAACCCCTCCCGAAGTGCAAGAATCAAATCACTTAAAGTATTCATGGTTTAATCAGTTATGTGCCAAAATCTAACTATTTACTCCATCAGTGACCAATACAATTCAACCTTATCTTGTGTCATGGTCAAGGAGTATTACAAATTCAACAGAGGTCTACCGAATTCGCGGATAGTCTCATCGCTATCCCTACCGGAGATAACTTTGCCCATAGCCAACTCAATCCTATCCAACAAACGAATAGCGCGGTCAACGAAATAGTTATCAAAGTCATCAGCCATCAATAAGTCCGGGTTGATTTTATGTGACTCGATTGCATTCCGCACAACTTCTTCGGACAGTCCTTTAGTCGTTCTCATCGTTTTGATGTAATCACTTGGGGCGCGGCCTCCGATGGAGCGGTTCGTAGAAGCATAAATCGGAGTCTTGTTGACTACCGAATCCCATTTATTGTCCGGATACTTCTGCGCACGGCAATATGTTTGAGGGAAGATATGGTGAATGTCCGTGGCTTCATCAATGTATGACGCGATGTCCATCTTATTTCCAGTCATAAAATCAAGGGGCGAATCCTGCATAATGAGAGCCATCACTCCTTTGTATGCCGCGCTGTTTCTTGTCCTCATTGAAAGCAGACGTGTCGGTTGGAAACTGGAACGGACGACTGTATCCGGCTGACTACCACTTTTCATCCACTCGAACACATTTGCTATATCGAGTGCATATCTCGCCTCGTTTGCACCGCCATACAATTCTCCGAAGACACCGCACCAATACCATTTACACAGCAGGTCATGATAATGAGCCAAATGAAGGTTCTGGTTCGTTTCCTCATTATACGCAAAAATCGCAGCAAGAGGAACTATCTGGGATGTATACGGTAAATCCTTGGAGCGATAAAATCCTTGATGAACGAGAAAGTCAGCAGCACTGCAAAAGCCTTGAACAAGTATATCGTGATTCGCCAGATAATCATTTATGTCAAGGGCAAGAACATCTTTTTTCTTACAGGTGACCGCACCTTCTTTTGCGAGACTCCTCTTATATGAAACCAGAAGCGTCATCGCCTGCAGGAAACTTGCTCCATATACTTCAGAGAGCAATTCTCCATTCTTCTTGGACTTAAAAATCTTCTTGATATCTTCCCAATCTTCCCGAAGATTGTGATTATCTGCAGCAAAAGTCGCTGTAACAAGTTCAAATACCGTAAGGGGTACACCGCCAGTGTTTACATTCTCAAAAATTTGGCATACCGCCTCTTTCGGCAATTCATTGTCAAGAATTATTATCGGTATCTGGTAATCCAGAATGCGCTGAATCACCTTATCCTTAAATTCCTTGTACAATGCAAGCATATTCTCACCACTATCTCTGTAGTATTCCAAAAGCCCCAACATCCAGTCGGTACTCTCTGAGGAGAATGCCAAGTTTAAAGGAAACATCAAGTTCTTATACTCATTCTCTGTTGTTGACAAATCGAGTTTGATGTTTCTCCCGATATCTTCAGTGATAAGTTTCTTCTCAGAGACAGATATGATGGCATCAAGGCGGTCTTCATTAGGATTCAGACACTTCCTTATGTCTAAATAATAGTATCTCTGAATTGGCTTATTCCTTTTTGTGTCAAGACAGGTTTGGACAGGATTCTTGCTCATAAACACTTGATAAAGTGTCGTAAGACGCTGCTGACCATCCAACACAAGATATTCTGGCTTAACAGTGATATTCTTCTCATCCACCCCTGTGAAAAGACGGCACTTAAAGTGAATATTACCTCCGGCCTTCAAAAACATCGCAGCCCCCATCGGGTAGCCTGATGTTATACTTTCTATCAATTTACATATTTTAGTATCATCCCAAACCCAACTGCGCTGAAATTCCGGCAGTTGGCTTTTCCCATTTGCTACTTCTGAAAGGAGTTCGCTAAGTTTCCTGTCATGCGATTCTATAGATGCCATTATTTCCTCTTTCTACGATTAGGTCGTAAAGGTACGCATTTTTCCAATTCGGGCGATTTGTAAGTGATAGAAATTAAAAGATTTAGGCTTCGCCCTCAGCCGGAATCACTGATTTTTATTAATTTTGTCCACATATTCTGATAACTATGCATTATCGGAAGTAAGGAAAGAAGGCTTAACTACAGAATTACTAATACGATATGGATGGCAAGAAGCAGTTATCCGAAGAGGATATAAAAGCGCGATATATTACTCCTGCGCTGCATAATGCTGGATGGGACAGTCAGCATATGCGGATGGAATACCCGTTTACAGATGGACGAATCATCTTCCAAGGAAAATCCGCGCACGCACGAAAAGCGCAAAAACGCGCAGACTATCTGCTTCAAGCCGAACCCAACAAGGATCCCATCGCCATTGTTGAAGCGAAGGACAACAACCACCCCGTCAGCGGTGGCATAGGACAGGCGAAAGTTTATGCCGAAATTCTTGACCTCAAATTTGCCTATAGCTCCAACGGAGACGGATTTACTGAGTACGATTTCTTTACCGGGCAGGAGCGGAATATCGGGCTGGAGGAATTTCCAACCCCGGAAGAACTGACCGGGAGGTTGCTTGCATACAAGAACTATACTCCGGAAGAGAAGAAAATTGTAGATGAGCCTTACTATTTCGATGCCTACTCTCACGAGCCTCGCTACTACCAGCGTATAGCCATTGACCGCACAGTGGAGGCTGTTGCAAGGGGGCAGAACAGAATTCTAATCGTGATGGCCACCGGAACGGGCAAAACCTTTACTTCATTCCAAATCATCCATCGGCTCACAAAGTCCGGAGCGAAGAAGAAAGTGCTTTATCTTGCTGACCGCAATGTCCTTATTGACCAGACTATGTCGCAGGACTTCCGGCCATTCAAAAGCAAGATGACAAAAATCCAGAACCGCAAGATGGATTCTTCCTACGAGATATATATGGCTCTTTACCAGCAGCTTGTGTCTCCGGAAGACAATGAACCGAATCCATACACAGAGTTCCAGCCGTCTTTCTTCGACCTTATCATCGTAGATGAGTGTCACAGAGGGTCGGCCAGAGAGGATTCCCAATGGAGAGAAATACTCGAGTATTTCTCTTCAGCAACACAGATAGGAATGACCGCCACCCCGAAAGCCGTGGACGGAGCAAACAATCTGGACTACTTCGGGAAACCGATTTACACTTACTCGCTTAGGCAGGGTATCGATGATGGCTTCTTGGCTCCTTATAGGGTGACCAATTCATTCATCAGTGTTGACCTCACCGGGTATGTGGCCGAGGAAGGAGATACGGACAATGACGGACTGCTGATGGAGCCGGGATTTTTTGACAGAAAAGACTTCGGACGAAGACTCGCAATTGAAAAGAGACGCGACATTGTCGCGAGACGCATCACAAAGATGCTGAAGCAAATCGGGAGAATGACCAAGACGATAGTCTTCTGCCCAGATATTGAGGAAGCGGAAGCAATGCGACAGCTTCTCACCATATACAATGCTGACCTCTGCCGGAAAGACCACCGCTATGTAATGAAAATTACAGGAGATGATTACGAAGGTAAGAAACAGCTTGATAACTTCATCGATGTTAACGAGCCCTACCCTACCGTTGTTACCACTTCGGAAATGTTGTCCACCGGAGTTGACTGCAAGACCTGCGGTCTCATTGTCATAGACAAGGAAATCCAGTCTATGACAGAATTCAAACAGATTATAGGGCGAGGAACGAGGATTCGGGAGGACAAAGGCAAATGGCATTTTGAGATATTGGATTTCAGAGATGCCACAAAGAAATTTTTTGAGCCAGAGTTTGATGGCGACCCGGAGCCTCCAAGCGGAGGCGGTGGCGGAGGGGCTCGACCGCCACAGCCACCGACACCTCCAACGCCACCTCAATCGCCTCAAGTCAAGAAATATCATGTTGATGGCGAAGATATCCAGATTGACAAGGAATATGTCTCTTTTCTGGACACCAATGGGAAATTGACGAAGGAAAAATACACCGACTTTACCCGGAAACGCATCCGTGGCAAATACCCGTCTCTGGATGACTTCCTTCAGAAATGGACTGAAGCGGAGAGAAAAGACGCCATCGTCAAAGAATTGAAAGAGTATGATGTGCTCTTGGACGCAATCCGGGAACAGAATCCGGCATTGGCAGAAGCAGATATTTTCGACATAGTATGTCATGTAGCATTTGACCAGAAACCGATGAGTCGTAAAGAACGGGCAAACAAGGTCAAGAAGAGTGACTACTTCTCTCAGTACGGAGAGAAGGCCAGACAGGTGCTGGAGACACTGCTGGACAAGTATGCCGACAGCGGTGTACTTGAGCTGGAGGATATCAATATCCTTCTTACTCCACAGTTGGCAAAGTTCGGCAAGCCTCAGAAGATTATGAAATACTTCGGTGGCATGGCTGGCTACATGTCCGCAGTTAAAAGTATGGAAAACAGAATTTACGCAGCGTAATTTATGGCAGTAAACAATATCATAAAAAGACTTCAGAATATAATGAGACAAGATGCTGGCATCAATGGTGATGCGCAGCGAATTGAGCAGATGACTTGGCTGTTCTTCCTCAAGGTTTACGACTCGCAGGAGGAGACTTGGGAGTTTAAGGCAATGTCTGACGGAAAGAGCTTTAAATCCATTATTCCGGAAAAATTCCGGTGGAGGAATTGGGCGGTCGACCATAAAGATGGGCAAGCTCTGACAGGAGATGCATTGCTGGAATTCATCAATGGGGCTGGTGGCCTTTTCCAGACACTCAAGAACCTGCCAATTGATGCAAGCACTCCTCGCGGAAAAAGCATCGTCAAGGAAGTGTTCTCCGACCTCAATCAATATATGAAAAACGGCATCCTGCTGCGTCAAGTCATCAATGTCATAGACGAAATTGATTTCTCTGACGCGGACGACCGCCACACTTTCGGGGACATCTATGAGGGTATACTGAAAGACCTGCAGT
>CALUQC010000128.1 GCA_944322805.1 uncultured Bacteroidales bacterium
GACCTGATGGCAAACGGCATCATCGAAGACCCGTATTTCAGGCTCAACGAGCGCGGAGTGCAGTGGGTCGACAAGGAAGACTGGATTTACCGTACCACCTTTGACGTCCCGGAAGACATTTTCTCGAAAGAGAACATCAGGATACATTTCCACGGGCTCGACACCTACGCGGACGTCCGTCTCAACGACACCCTGATCCTGTCCGCCGACAACATGTTCCGCGAATGGAAAGCCGGCATCAAGGATATTCTCAGGGAAAAGGGGAACAAGCTCGAAATCTATTTCCACTCCCCCATAAAGATAGCCCTGCCGATGTATGACGCCCTCCCGTATCATTACGAGGCATGGAACGACCAGGCCGCCAACGGAGGACTCCTGACCAAAAAGCTCAGCCCCTTCACACGCAAGGCCGGATACCACTACGGCTGGGACTGGGGACCGAGGCTCGTGACTTCCGGAATATGGCGGGACATCGAAATCGAGGCATGGAACGATGCCATTATCGAAAACATACAGATAATATCTGAAAACGTTTCCCGGAAATCTGCTTCGGTCAGGACGTACGTGGAAATATTGTCCGACAAGGACATCCCGGAATCAACCGTCGAAATTTCAGACGAAGACTCCGGCGAACTACTCGGCTCGGCATCGGCATCGCTGAAAAAGGGACTCAACCGCGTGGAACTCGATTTTGACATACGGAATCCGCGGCTTTGGTGGTGCAACGGCATGGGAAGACCGGAAATGTACGTTTTCCGCACGACCGTATCGTCCGGCGGCAATGTCCTTGACAACAGGACGGAAAAGACAGGCATCAGGTCGGTGCAGGTCGAAAAGGTCAGGGACGGGTACGGCAGGTCGCTGCGCTTTATCCTGAACGGAGAGCCCGTATTCTGCAAGGGTGCCAACTATATCCCGTGCGACAATTTCCTGCCCCGCATCACGGATGAGACCTACCTGCGGACCGTCAGGGACGCTGCCGACGTGAACATGAACATGCTGCGGGTCTGGGGAGGAGGCATATACGAGGATGACAGATTCTATGAGTATTGCGACAGTCTCGGCATCATGATATGGCAGGACTTCATGTTCGCCTGCGCGGTCTATCCGGCCAAAGGGGAATTCCTGGAAAACATACGGCAGGAGGCGATAGACAATGTGAAACGGCTGCGCAATCATCCGTGCATCGTCTACTGGTGCGGGAACAATGAAAATCAGGATTCCTGGCTCGGCGGATGGATCTACGACGTGAACAAGGTAGACCCGAAGTATTCCGAGGTCATATGGAAAGAGTACGAACAGCAGTATTATGTCACCCTTGCCGATGTGGTGGAGGAATACGGCTCCGGCATCGGATACCAGCCTACCTCCCCGTTTGCGGACTACGGAGTTTCGAGCAACGACCATGAAGGAGACCGCCATTATTGGGAGGTATGGCACGGGAAGAAGCCGATTTCCGAATACAACGTGCAGAGAAGCAGGTTTTTCAGCGAATACGGTTTCCAGTCGTTCCCATGCTTCGGGGATGTGGAAAAGTTTGCTCCTCTGGAAAAGGACTGGGGCATCTCGTCCGAGGTGATGATGTCGCACCAGAGGGGAGGGGAATTCGCCAACCATCTGATAGAAACCTACCTGCTTAACGAATACCACAAGCCCAAGGATTTCCGGTCGTTCCTCTATGCTTCCCAGATTCTGCAGGGAGATGCGATAAAGACGGCCATCGAAGCGCACCGCAGGGACAAAGGTTACTGCTGGGGCAGTCTGTACTGGCAGCACAACGACTGCTGGCCCGTGGCTTCATGGTCGAGCCGGGACTGGTACGGCACATGGAAGGCGCTGCACTATTTCGCACGGAAAGCCTTCGACGAGATACTGATTTCAGCGGTGCGGCAGGGTGACAACGTCGACGTTTACGTGGTTTCCGACCGTCTGGAAAACGTAAGGGGAAATGTTTCCGTCGAAACAATGCTTTTGTCCGGAGAAAAGGTGTCTTCTTTCGGGAAAAGAATAGTGGCCGGGGCCAATTCAAGTACGAAAGTCCTGTCCCTTCCTGTTTCTGAAATGACAGGGGGCTGCAAGGAGGGCAGCGTTGTCATTGTTCTGGAATTCGTCCCGGACAAGGGCGGACATGACGGTCTCGAAACGGAGTATGCAAACCATTTCTTCCTGCCGAAACAGAAGGACATGGACTATCCGGACTGCCATATCTCCATAGATGTCAAGGAAGCGGACGGCCGGTACGAAGTTTCCGCCACATCAGGCAATTTCGCCCGCGGCGTCTACCTGTACGCTGACGGCCTCGACCTGCATTTCTCCGACAACTTCTTCGACCTCCTTCCAGGGGAGACCCGCACTGTCACGGTGGAAACCGACATTCCTGCGGAAACCCTGAGGGCAAGGTTGCGCACCATGTCCCTTGCCGATACGTACTGATAATACTTTGCCGCAATCACTCTTTATGCAGTGTTGCGGCAAAGTTTAATAAATCATGGGCACGATAATCTCAAGGAAACTGGAAAAGAAAATCAGGTCTCTATAAACCTGTAAGGTCCGATATTTCATCCTTGGACAGTCCGGTAGCATGGGCTATCGTATCAATCGGAAGCCCCAGTTGCTTCATTGTAGCAGCAATTATACGTTTTTCCTCTTCCCGGCCTTCTGCTTTCCCTTCCATCCTACCTTTGAGAACACCTCGTTCCATACCTTGTTCAATCCCTTTTTCAAACCCCTCCTTGACGCCCTCCTCCCTGTAAGTATCCAGAATGCTGTAATAATCCCGTTCCGTCATCATATCGTGTTCGTATTTGAGTTTGCGGTCAGCGTCGAACTTCGATATCTCGCACGCCTCGAACAGCCTCTCGAATGCCGCCACCCTCAAATCCTCCGGCAACCTGTCCAAGGTCCCGACATGCTTGAGCGCGAACATCCACTTGTCCGCCATGCTCCTGCAGTCCTCCCTCCTCTTGTCAAACCTGTTCAACTCCACGAAGATAAGAAAAATAGTGTCATCCACGACATCATGGCTTGCTTTTTCACGGAAGGTATACTCCGACACGAACCTGTCCCTCCATACTTCCCGGTCACTCCTGTCGAAAACCGGGGCATCCTTGGCCATCAGACCGATGAAATACACCGGCGGAATGTCGTATCTTCCGTCATCGCCCCTTTCCGAGCCTGAATCATACACCTTTGCCGCATATTCGACACACCGCCTGAAGAAATTGTGCTGATGATAGCACTGCAGTTCGACAATGAACACCGAGCCGTCATCCCCGGTGCAACGCAGGTCGATACGAATGCTTTTGTTCGAAAGGGTGAAACCCGGAATCTCCGTCGTCGCATAGGTAAGGTCCCTTACATGCCGGTTTTCCGGCAATACCACATTGACAAGATCGATAAGCACATCCTTGTTCCTCTCGTCCCCGAACACGGCCTTGAATCCCGCATCGGTCAGAATATCCACATACCTCTGCACCGGCGTATGTCTGTTAGCATCATCCTTCATAACAAAACACTTTAATCTTTTTCGGACGAAAGTACGATGCCGTCCCTTGTCCGGCAATACCTCGGACACAGGTTTTTCTTTTTTCGATGAAAGTTTTTACGATTTTTTCATGTTTTTTCTTTTTTTTGATTCTGCAAGAATACCCATGTTCGGAACACAATCTGATGAAACTATTATATGTACATTATCAGACATCTCGGGCAAGATATCTCCGATAGTTTTCGAGGTATTTCTTCATTAACGCAGCACGCCGTTCCAACAGCTCGGAATGAGCGTATTCGCCATCGTCTTCAAGACCTTCCGTAAAATCATATTTCTCTCGTATTTTTGAATCAAAAACAAAATACGGGAACCTGTGCTTCAAATACATCAGGACATCTTCCACTACCGCGCCGCTATTATCCCTGTCGGTATCATAATAGAACGCAAGCGGTATGCTGTCGTAATGTTTATGTTCATATGGCAATCCTTCAAAAGCATCCGCAGTATATTTTCCTTCAGAATAAATCAAATCTGCTGTCCACCAGTAATTTTCTTCCCTTAGATACACACAATAGGTCCTATTGTCAACTTTATTGTAAAAATACGCGAACCACTGGACCGCACATACACCCATTGTTGTCCATTCCAAATATATGGTTTCTATCGTGCCATGCTGGCAGGTATTTTGACTTTCACAGTCCATCAGATTATATATTCAATAAGATTCGGTGACAACATATCATCATAGCCGGTATTCATGATTGATCCGTTTGAGAATGTGATTCCAGAAAGACTCTTTATTCCATGACCAGAATGTATATGACCAAAAATATGCAGATGAGGTTTGATTACGAAAATCCGGGAAAATAGTTCCTTTGAACCGTAATTCACATTACCGTCAAAGTCCAAAATTCCGAATGGAGGCGCATGAGTGATCAATATATCAGTATCAACCGGAATTTTCGCATAATTGCCTTTCTGACATACCGAGGCACAATCTTCATGTGGGCTTCCATTCATAGTGAAATCTCCAGAATGGACAATCATGTCTGCTTCAGGCAAATCGCGCATCCTGTGATGACATCCATGAGTATCGGAAATATGTAATATCTTCATTGTCGTATTGCTTCCTTGCTGAGAACATTCCCAATCGTGTCATCCGAAATTCATAAGAAAATCGGCTATTGCCTCTGAAATTTTCAACCCGGTTGCGAGTTCTACCCACAGCCACTGTCCGTTCGGATTGCATTCAAGGAATACATATTCGCCTGCAGGAGTGACGATAAAATCGAAACATCCGAAATTCAAACCCATCAAGCGAAGGTATTCCTGACATTTGTCGGAAATTTCCTTTGGCAAGTCAAAAGCCTCCTGCTCCAGACCATAATCATACCCTTGTCTCCAGTCAGTCTTGCCGGTATCATCTGACATGGCCTGCGAATTTATCCGGCAGGCAAAAATCTTGTTTCCTACGACAGAAACCCTCAATTCAAACTCTTTCTCAACATAATTCTGTGCGAAACTGACAGTCTGGGAAAAAGCCTCGTCAGGTGCAGTAAGAACTGTTTCAGAAGACACTTTCTGAGCATAGAAGACATAGTCCTGCATATTATCTTCATCCCATATATCATCATTTTCTATGGACTTGAATAGAAGCTGCCTGTATCTGGAAGCCAGATGGACTATATTTTCTTTTCTATTGGTATAGCAACTTTCCGGGACGGCAAAACCTGCCTGTATGGCATATTTGTACTGAAGCATCTTCGAGGAAGCCTGCCTGTCATTGGCAATGCTGCCGATCGAAGGAATGTCTTTGAGATAATATCTCAGGAATCCGAGGAAGCCGAGAGCCTCCGCAAGATTGTGACTGTCAATCTGCGGAGAACTCTTAATCGGCAGTTCCTTCGGAGACTCCGGACGGAAAAAATAGTGTCGCGGCTGTACTTTGCAAATACTGTTTTTTCGATCAGAAAGGGAATCGGTGATCATCTGTGGATTGGAACGGAAAGAGGCGTTGCCGCAATGGATCTCTCAGGCG
>CALUQC010000129.1 GCA_944322805.1 uncultured Bacteroidales bacterium
GACCGTCATCGGTCGAACCGAAAGAGATATTGGTCATAGGGACACCGTCTATCACATAGAGGGCATTGTTGTCCTTGTAGATGGATTTCGATCCACGCATCACGACACGGACAGCACCGCCGACACCAGCAGCAGACGATGTTATCTGCACACCGGCAACCTTCCCGTTAAGGGAATTCATGAAATTGGCATCCTTGACGGTAACAAGTTTCTCGGCATCCACTTCCTGGACATTGTATGACAGCGTCTTTTCCTGACGCCTGATACCGAGAGCCGTCACTACGACTTCATCGAGAAATTCAGAAGAGACGCTCAGTTTGAAATTCTGAGTCGCCTGCCCGGTATAAGGGACTTCCTGTGTGGCGTATCCCAGAATGGATACAACGATTACATCTCCCTGCTCAAGACCTCCGAGAGTGTAATCTCCGTCAATTCCCGTAATCACTCCGCCCTGACTGTCCTTGATCATCACGGCGGCCCCGATTACCGGGCCTTGATCATCAGTTACTATACCACTGACTGTACCATCCCCCCCCCACAGATGTCTGAGCCTGCGCGAAGGACGAAGTCAGTTCATTCAGACCGGCAAAGCACAACACGGCAATGCAACATCTGAACAATGTGAACCTCATTGTTTTTAGCATAATAATAGAAAGGTTATTAATTAGTGTTAGTATGTATTGACAACAAATGTTTGCGTATCCGATTCCGACAGTTACAATATTACAAAGTTAATATATTTATCTGATTTCCCTACAATATATTAAATATTTAAAGTCTCTTCAGTGCGTCTGCACAAAAATGTAAAAGCTATAGCCTCAGAAAGGACAATGATTAAATAATATTCATATATTTGCATATTAGGGATGTTGCGACGAGCCTTCAAGAGAAGAGAACAGAACAAACACACATAATATCATATGAAACACTTTTCTTTACCTAAAGACGGAGGTCTTATAGAAAAGGGACTTCCGAAAGACATTCTCCACAGTTACGAAAAGATTCCTGCCGAAATCTATGATACGGCGGAAAATGCCTGTTCAGATCTCGCAGAAACCATTATCTCGGCAATCAGGAGCCATAAAGGGGAGACGTTCAGACTCGGACTGAGCACCGGGACGACTCCGGTCACCCTCTACCGTGAACTCGTAAAGAGATACAATGCCGGGGAAGTGTCCTTTGCAGATGTGGAAGTATTCAGCATCGACGAGTATTACCCTGCCGTATCAGGAGGCAAGCAGAGCAGAAACTTCCGCCTGTATGATGAATTCCTCAACCAGGTCGATGTGAAAAAGGGGAATATACATATTCCTGACGGGAATGTGAACAAGGACAACGTATCAGAATATTGCGCCGACTATGACAGGGCGATATCAGGTCTTGACCTGCTTGTTATCGGAGTGGGAGAACAAGGCCAGATAGGGTTCAATGAGGCCGGCTCCTCCGCAAAGAGCCGCACACGGACAGTGCTCCTTTCCTACAAGTCAAGGAAAGCCCAGTCAAGGAACTTCAACGGCAATATTGCAGACACCCCGAAGACAGCCATCACAATAGGCATCGCCACAATGATGAGCGCAAAGAAAATCATCCTGATGGCATGGGGCGAAGACAAGGCGCAGGTAGTAAAAGATGTTGTGGAAGGGCCGGTTACTCCTTCCTGCCCTGCTTCATTCCTGCAGAGGCACGAGAACATCAGCATCTACACTGACGACAACTCGGGAAGCATGCTGACAAGGATAGTCGCCCCATGGCTGGTAGGCCCTTGCGACTGGACCCCGAAATTCGTGAGAAAAGCCGTGGTATGGCTCTGTGAGACAGTCCACAAGCCGATTCTGAAACTCACCCACCAGGACTACATCGAAAATTCTCTCGGAGAACTTCTTGAGACAAGGGGAGCGTATGACAAGATCAATATAGACGTATTCAACGACCTCCAGCATACCATCAGCGGCTGGCCTGGAGGAAAGCCGAATGCCGACGACTCCACAAGACCTGTATCTTCCACCCCGTTCCCGAAAAGAGTGGTTGTCTTCTCTCCGCATCCTGATGATGACGTCATCTCTATGGGAGGAACATTCATCCGCCTCGTGGAACAGGGACATGACGTGCATGTGGCATATGAGACATCCGGTAACGTCGCCGTACATGATGACGTCGTCCTCCAGCACATGGACACTGCGCATGAACTCGGTTTCGCGGACAAGTTCGATGAGGTCAAGGCGATTGTAGAGTCAAAGAGGCCGGGCGAGCCTGAGCCGAGGGCACTTCTGGATATCAAGGCCGCAATCCGCAGGGCTGAGGCACGCAGCGCCGTAAGGTCATTCGGGCTGAATGAAAACACGAATGCACACTTCCTCAACCTTCCGTTCTATGAGACAGGAGGCATCAAGAAAGGGGAGCGCACGCAGAAGGATATCGACATCATCATCGGCCTTCTCCAGAAAGTAAAGCCACACCAGATATATCTTGCCGGAGACCTTGCAGACCCGCACGGGACCCACAGGGTATGTACAGAAGCCGTACTTGAAGCCCTTGACCAGCTCAAGGATGAGGCATGGCTCAAGGAATGCCATGTATGGCTCTACAGGGGTGCATGGATGGAATGGGAACTCGGCAAGGTGGATATGGCAGTTCCTCTCAGCCCTGACGAGGTCATCAAGAAACGCCACGCCATCTACAGGCATGTGTCCCAGAAGGACATCGTCCCGTTCCCTGGCGACGATTCCCGCGAGTTCTGGCAGAGGGCGGAAGACAGGACACAGAACACTGCAAGACTGTACAACGAACTCGGAATGGCGGAATACCAGGCCATCGAAGTATTCGTAAAACTGTTCTGACATTTCCCGGCCCGCTGCAAAATGACAGGCAGACGGGCCGGAACATATCTTTTAAAAACATTTAACAACAGATAACATGAGACTTATTATTGAAAACGATGACAGGAAAGGCTCGGCATGGGCTGCAAGATACATTGTGTCAAGAATCAAGGCAAAGGCTGCGGTATCAGAGAAGCCATTTGTCCTCGGACTGCCGACAGGCTCGACTCCTATAGGCACATACAAGGAACTCATCCGGATGTATCAGGCCGGTGAAGTCTCTTTCAAGAATGTGATTACATTCAACATGGACGAATATGTGGGTCTTCCAGAGTCACATCCAGAAAGTTACCACTCATTCATGGCCAGAAACTTCTTTGATCATGTGGATGTCCCGAAGGAAAACATAAATATCCTGAACGGCAACGCACCTGACCTCGCGGCAGAATGCACTTCATACGAAGCAAGAATCGAGGCAGCAGGCGGCATCGACCTTTTCATGGGAGGCGTCGGAGAAGACGGACATCTGGCATTCAATGAACCGTTCTCATCTCTCGTATCAAGGACAAGGGTAAAGACTCTGACATACGACACAAGAGTCGTCAACTCCAGATTCTTCGACAATAATATCGACAAGGTGCCGGCTCTTGCACTGACTGTCGGTGTAGGGACTGTGATGTCTTCAAAGGAAGTCCTTGTACTTGCATTCGGACACAAGAAAGCCCGTGCCCTCCAGCAGGCTGTCGAAGGAGCATATTCACAGACATGCACCCTCTCGGCGCTGCAGGCGCATCAGCACGGTATCATCGTATGTGACGAACTTGCTGCAGGCGAACTCAAGGTCAACACATACAGATACTTCAAAGACATAGAGAAAGACAATCTTTAACAGGTCCGCCACCTGCATGACAGGGATGGGGATCCAGAAGGTGACTTTTGGTCCCCATTCACTGTATAATATTCATTCATGCAATACGGCATGGCAACAAACCACAATATAATGACAAATCTGAAATTAATCTGTCCAATTGCCGGCACCGTCGTACTCGGAATGTCACTTACGGCATGTAACCAGAAGAACGGGAAAGAATCTCCGCTCAACATAGTGTACATCATGACTGATGACCATACTGCACAGATGATGAGCTGCTATGACACCCGCTACATCGAGACCCCGAACCTTGACAGAATAGCCGCTGACGGGGTAAGGTTCACAAACAGTTTCGTAGCCAACTCACTGAGCGGCCCGAGCCGGGCATGCATGATCACCGGAAAGCACTCTTGCGCAAACAGGTTCTATGACAACACCACCTGTGTCTTCGACGGTTCACAGCAGACATTTCCCAAACTCCTGCAGAAAGCCGGCTACCAGACGGCCCTTGTCGGGAAATGGCATCTTGAAAGCCTTCCGACGGGATTTGACTGGTGGGAAATACTGCCCGGACAGGGGGACTACTACAACCCTGAATTCGTCACACAGCAGAATGACACCATTCCTCGGCACGGATATGTGACAGACATCATTACGGATGACGCCATCGACTGGATTGAAAACAAGAGGGACAAGGACAAGCCGTTCTGCCTGCTCATCCACCACAAGGCAATACACAGAAACTGGATGGCAGATACTGCAGACCTGAATCTATACGAAGACAAGGTGTTCCCTGTTCCGGAGACATTCTATGATGACTATGCCGGAAGACCTGCCGCCGCAGCACAGGAAATGAGCATAATAAAAGACATGGATCTCATCTATGACCTGAAGATGCTTGCCCCGGGGAAAGACTCAAGGCTCAAAGACACCTACATCCCGATGCTTGACAGAATGGACCCGGAGCAGAGAGAGGCCTGGGACAGGTTCTACGCACCGATAATCAAGGAATTCTACTCAAAGGCCCCGGAAGGGCAAGCCCTTGCCGAATGGAAATTCCAGAGGTATATGCGGGACTATATGAAGACTGTGAAGTCGCTCGATGACAATGTGGGCCGTGTTCTTGACTACCTTGAAGAAAAAGGTCTGCTTGAAAATACTCTCGTTGTATACACATCGGACCAGGGCTTCTATATGGGAGAGCACGGCTGGTTCGACAAGAGATTCATGTATGAAGAATCCATGCGCACCCCGCTCATCATGAGACTCCCGGATGGCTTCAGCCGTAGAGGTGACATCACGGAACTCGTCCAGAACATCGACTATGCCCCGACTTTCCTTGAACTGGCCGGCGCTGAAATCCCTGAAGACATCCATGGCGTCTCCCTCGTCCCGCTGCTCAGAGGAGAGCATCCGCAGGACTGGAGGACTGCACTGTACTACCATTTCTACGAATACCCTGCTGAACATATGGTAAAACGCCACTATGGCATCCGTACAGACAGGTACAAACTCATACACTTCTATAATGACATCGATGAATGGGAACTCTTCGACCTCAGGAATGACCCGTACGAACTTGACAATCTCTACGGCAGGGAAGAGTATGGACATCTTGCAGACAGTCTGAAGGCAAGCATGCTTTCACTGCAGGAAGAATATGATGACCCGGTGAGGTTTTCAACCGCGACAGACAGATACTGATACCCTGTCCCCGGCCCTGTCGGGACATGCATATATAATGACATCAGAGAGGGTGGGTCAAAAGTCTGGCCCACCCTCTCCTTATTTTATCACATGGAAATGTTTTTCAGTCTTTCAGACAATTATTTAAACCGCAAAATCGTTTTCAATTTTTGCGGCATTTTGTTTTCAATTTTTGCGGCACTATACGCATAAAAATAGACCGGCTCGGACTTCGAGCCGGTCTATCTGGAAACAGAGGAGACTGATTCTCCCCCATTCTTCTCTTCGCGGATTACTCTGCCTTCTTCTCTTCGGCAGATGCCTCTGCTGGAGCCTCTGACGCAGGAACTTCAGTTGCCGGAGTTGTGGACTCTGCTGCAGGGGCTGTCTCAACCGGAGTCTCAACAGCAGTCTCTTCTGCCTTAGGAGCCTCTGCTACCGGTGTCTCTGCAGGAGCAGCAGCCTTCTTGGAACGGCTACGGCGTGTCCCGCTCTTCTTCACCTCTTTTGCAGGAGTAGAAGCCAGGGCTGCCTCATTGAAATCTACAAGTTCAATAAGAGCCATATCTGCTCCGTCACCCTTCCTGAAACCGGTCTTGAGAACGCGGGTGTATCCGCCCGGACGGTCAGCGATCTTAGGGGCTACCACACGGAAAAGTTCTGTGACAGCATACTTGTTCTTAAGATAGCTGAAGACCATACGGCGTGAGTGTGTAGAATCCTCTTTAGATTTTGAGATGAGAGGTTCAACATACATCCTCAGTGCCTTTGCCTTGGCTACGGTAGTCTCGATCCTCTTGTGAAGGATGAGTGATGTCGCCATATTGGCAAGCATTGCCTTACGGTGTCCGCTCTTGCGACCGAGGTGGTTGATTGCTTTATTGTGCCTCATATTTATACAGTCTTTTTCTTGGGTTCAATATTATATTTCGTAACATCCATTCCGAATGAGAGCTTCATCTTCTCCACCAGCAGATCAATCTCATTGAGCGATTTCCTTCCGAAGTTCCTGAACTTCATGAGTTCTGACCTTGAATAGGATACCAGATCGGCAAAAGTATCGATGTCCGCTGCCTTCAGGCAATTGTAGGCCCTTACAGAGAGGCCCATGTCCGAAAGTTTGGTGAGAAGGAGATGCCTCATGCGAAGCGACTCTTCATCCAACTCCTTGGATTCTGACTCGACAGCACTTTCAAGAGAGAGTTTCTTCTCGTCAGTAAAGAGCTTGAAATGATAGATGAGAATATTGGCAGCGTCCTGGAGAGCCAGTTTCGGAGAAATGGATCCGTCCGTAACTATCTCAAGTGTCAATTTCTCATAGTCGGTCTTCTGTTCCACACGCCAGTTCTCCACAGTCCAGTTGACATTCTTGATCGGAGTGTAGATGGCATCAACCGGGATGGTCCCGATCGGTGTATCTGGATCCCTGTTCTCATCAGCAGGGACAAATCCGCGGCCCTTGCCGATTGTCAGGGAGATCTCGAGTTTCACTGCGGTCTCAAGAGAACAGATGTGGAGTTCCGGATTCAACACCTTGAAAGAAGACAATCCCTTTGATATGTCCTCTGCAGTAAACTCCTGTTTACCGCTGACTACAATGTTTGCTACCTCCGAGTCTACAGTCTCCACCATTCTCTTGAACCTCACCTGTTTGAGATTAAGAATGATGTCCTGCATCCCCTCGATGACACCCGGGATAGTCGCGAATTCCTGATCCACGCCCGAAATGCGTATCGAATTGATAGCAAACCCTTCCAGAGAAGACAACAATATTCTCCGGAGCGCATTGCCTATGGTCTGTCCGTATCCAGGCTCAAGCGGCCTGAACTCGAAACGGCCCACAGTATCCGTTCCTTCGAGCATTATCACCTTGTCCGGCTTCTGAAATGCTAAGATTGCCATGTCTATGCTTGTTTAAGGTGTTAATATTACTTGGAGTACAGTTCGACGATAAGCTGCTCGTTGATTGTCTCCGGAATCTCTGTCCTGACAGGGACATTGAGATATTTTCCGGTGAGAGTCTTAGGGTCAAATTCCAGCCATGAATACTTCACTGCTGAAGCTGCGCTGTTCTGGATGACCTCAAGGCTCTTTGAGCGCTCGCGTACTGCCACTACCTGGCCTGGCTTAACGATAGCCGAAGGGATGTTGCAGACTGTACCGTCAAGAGTGATGTGGCAATGCGACACAAGCTGACGGGCTGCAGCCCTTGTAGGAGCGATACCGAGACGGTACACAATATTGTCGAGACGGGACTCGAGAAGGAAGATAAGGTTCTCACCTTTCTGTCCTTTCATGCGGGAAGCCTTCTCATACGTATTGCGGAACTGTCTTTCAAGTACACCGTAAGTATATTTTACTTTCTGCTTCTCCTTCAGCTGAGTACCATATTCGGACAATTTCTTGCGCTTTCTTGCCAAACCATGCTGTCCTGGAGGATAATTCCTTTTCTCAAAGTATTTGTCTGCCCCGAAGATAGGTTCGCCGAATTTACGTGCGATCTTTGTTTTTGGTCCAGTATATCTTGCCATAGTAATTTATCTTTATCAGTTACGGGATTAAACTTTACGACGGCCTTTTGGTCTACAGCCATTGTGTGGCATAGGAGTGACGTCGATAATCTCCGTTACCTCGATACCTGCACCATGGATAGTCCTGATTGCTGACTCACGTCCTGCACCAGGACCCTTAACATAGGCTTTCACCTTGCGGAGTCCAAGGTCATAAGCTGTCTTCGCTGCATCTGCTGCAGCCACCTGGGCAGCATACGGGGTGTTTTTCTTTGACCCCCTGAAGCCGCTCTTACCAGCTGATGACCAACTGATTACCTGACCAGTATTGTTTGTCAGGGTCACGATGACATTGTTGAAGGTCGATGAAATATGGGCCTGTCCATAAGCTTCAACCTTGACAACTCTCTTCTTATTAGTCGTTGATGTCTTTTTTGCCATAGTTCATCCGTTATTTGGTTGCTTTCTTCTTGTTTGCAACAGTTTTCTTCTTGCCTTTTCTTGTACGGGCATTGTTCTTTGTGCTCTGTCCGCGTACAGGCAGGCCAAGACGGTGACGGATACCCCTGTAACATCCGATGTCCATAAGACGCTTGATGTTCATCTGGACAGCGGAGCGGAGTTCGCCTTCGATCTTGTACTCCTGAGCGATGAGCCCGCGGATGGCTGAAATCTGTTCGTCATTCCAGTCCCCGACCTTTGTGTCATAATCGATGCCCAGCTGGGAAAGAATCTTTCTTGCAGAGCTGCGCCCGATACCGAAGATATAGGTAAGACCTATCTCTCCTCTTTTGTTGTTAGGTAAATCAACTCCGGCTATTCTTGCCATAATTATTTATTGTTTTATTTATTATACAACTAATAAAAATTATCCCTGGCGCATCTTGAATTTAGGGTTCTTCTTGCAGATCACATAAAGGCGACCTTTACGCTTGACGATCTTGCAGTCTTCGCTGCGCTTCTTGATGGATGCTTTGACTTTCATTATCGTAAATGTTTATTTGTATCTGAATGATATCCTTCCTTTTGTCAAATCATAAGGTGACATTTCCACCTTGACCCTGTCTCCCGGCAGAATCTTGATATAGTGCATTCTCATTTTTCCTGAGATGTGAGCCAGGATAACGTGACCGTTTTCCAGCTCGACTTTGAACATTGCATTCGGCAGTGTCTCCACTATGACACCTTCCTGTTCGATAGATGACTGTTTCGGCATTAAAATATCACATTAAAATTCAACATCGGGCTTTTCAATAAAATCAAAGGTCGACAGCACTTCAGGAACGCCTTTTCTGACAACAACCGTAAGCTCGAAATGCGCCGATTTCCTGTGGTCCGCCGTGTGTACTGCCCAACCATTTTTAGCTAAATACACATTACGGACGCCAGCATTTATCATCGGCTCGATGCAGATAGTCATTCCGCTGACGAGCTTCGGGCCCTTGCCCGGTCTGCCGTAGTTCGGGACTCCCGGATTTTCGTGCATCTGCCTTCCGATCCCGTGACCTTCAAGCTCGCGCACCACTGAAAAACCGAAAGATTCGGCATACGATTGCACCGCGTGTCCGATATCGCCGATCCTGTTACCGTCCACCGCCTTTTCTATTCCCCTGTACAAAGACTCCTTGGTGACATCCAGGAGTTTCCTGGTCTCCGCGTCCACCTCCCCGACAGGAAAGGTATATGCGGAATCTCCGTTGTAGCCCTTGTACAGCGTGCCGCAGTCCACCGATACAATATCGCCTTCTTTCAGGACATAGTCCGAAGGAAAGCCGTGGACGACGACATCGTTTACGGAAATGCAAAGAGCGGCAGGAAAGCCTTCATAACCCAAGAAGCTCGGTATAGCCCCGTGGTCACGGATGTAGGTCTCGGCTACCCTATTCAACTCGAGAGTTGTCACACCTGGGGCAACCACCTTACCGACCTCAGCCAATGTCTTTGATACGAGAATCGCATTCTCGCGCATCAGCGCTATCTCTTCTTCAGTTTTCGGCCTTACCATAATCCCAAGATTCATTGAAATTACATTCCTGAGCGTCCTTTCAGGCGGCCTGTCTTCATCAGTCCGTCATAGTGACGCATCAGCAGATGACTCTCGATCTGCTGGAGAGTATCCAGAATAACGCCGACAAGAATCAGCAGCGAAGTACCGCCGTAAAAACTTGCGAACTGGTTATTCACGCCCAACAGCATTGCGAATGCCGGCAGGATGGCGATAAGGGCGAGGAAAATGGAGCCCGGCAGAGTAACGCGCGACATTATCGTGTCGAGATACTCCACAGTCTTCTTTCCAGGTTTCACGCCAGGGATAAACCCTCCGTTTTTCTTCATATCCTCGGCCATCATGGTCGGATTTACCGTGACGGCAGTATAGAAATATGTGAAAATCACAACGAGAAGTCCGAATATAAGGTTATACCAGAAACCGGTATAATTGCTCAAAGTCGCAGCAAGTCCGCGCGTAGCATCGAACTGTGAGAAAATCAGCGGGAACAGCATGAGGGCCTGCGCGAAGATAATCGGCATGACGCCGGCCGCATTGATTTTCATAGGAATGTACTGACGGACACCGCCATACTGCTTGTTGCCCACAATCCTCTTTGCATACTGTACGGGAACTTTCCTGACACCCTGCACAAGCGCGATGGCAGCCACGAAGACAAAGAACAGCACCACGAGCTCCACGATAAGCATCAGGACGCCGCCGGCGGTATTGTTCACCTTTTCTCCGATTTCAGCAGTAAGCGCATAAGGAAGACGGGCGATGATACCTACCATGATGATAAGCGATATTCCGTTTCCGATACCCCTGTCGGTAATCCTTTCTCCGAGCCACATCACGAACATCGTACCGCCGATCAGGATGATGGTGGACACGAAGTTGAACATGAAGTTGCTCCAGCCGAGGTTGTGTACGGCAAGGAATGCGCTTTCCGGAATCTGATTGTGAAGGGCAGCCATATAGGCAGGTCCCTGAATAACCAGAATCAGGATGGTAAGATACCTTGTCATCTGGTTCATCTTCCGCCTTCCGCTCTCACCTTCCATCTGGAGTTTGCGGAAATAAGGCACGAAGACACCGAGAAGCTGGATGACGATGGATGCCGAGATGTACGGCATCACACCCAAAGCAAAAATTGAAGCATTGCCGAAAGCTCCTCCGGAGAACATGTTCAAAAGGCCGACGAGACCTTCCTGAGTGTTGTCCTGGAGATTGGCCAACTGGGCCGAGTCTATGCCCGGAAGCACGATGAAGCACCCGAGACGATAAACCAGCAGCAAAAGAATCGTGTACACGATTCTCTTGCGCAGTTCTTCAATTTTGAAGATGTTCTTTATAGTCTGTATAAACTTCTTCATTATTTCTCGATTGTAGTAGCTGTTCCACCCTGAGCCTCAATCTTGGCGATAGCCGACTTTGAGAACGCATTGGCCGAAATTTCGAGTTTGGCAGTGAGTTCGCCGTTCCCGAGAATTTTCACCAAAGCTGTTTTGGCAACAACGCCGTTGTCTTTCAAAAGATTGACATCAATGGCGGTAACGCCCAATTTCTCCGACAGTTTCTGAAGGGTCGCAACATTGACAGGTACATATTCCACCCTGTTGATGTTGTTGAATCCGAACTTAGGCAAACGCCTCTGGATAGGCATCTGGCCTCCCTCGAATCCTATCTTGCGAGAATAGCCGGAACGTGCCTGAGCACCCTTGTGACCACGGGTGGAAGTACCGCCCTTGCCCGAGCCTTCACCACGTCCTATTCTTTTCCTGCTTTTTACTGCACCTTTTGCAGGTTTCAATTCATGCAATTTCATTAGTCGATCCTCCGTAATTAAATTTCCTCAACTTTCACAAGGTGGAGAACCTTCTGAACCATACCTTTGGTAACAGGGGTAAGCTCTACCTCGACAGTCTGGTGCAATCTGTGTATTCCGAGACACTGGAGATTTGCAATCTGTCTCTTGGTAGCACCGTTCTTACTCTTGATCTGGGTTATCCTTAATTTTGCCATTTCGTTCTTCCTCCTTAACCGTTAAAAACTCTGCTCATAGGAATACCGCGAAGTCCGGCAATAGTGTATGCATCCCTCATCTCGACCAAAGCGGCAACGGTTGCCTTGACTAAGTTATGAGGATTCGAGGATCCTTTCGATTTGGCCAGCACGTTCTGGACGCCCACCGACTCGAAAACGGCACGCATTGCACCTCCGGCCTTTACTCCCGTACCAGGCGCAGCCGGCTTCATGAAGACCCTTGCACCGCCGAATTTGGCTTCCTGCTCGTGAGGAATAGTCTTGTTGAGCACAGGGACCTTCACCAAATTCTTCTTGGCATCTTCTATGCCCTTTGAAATCGCGGTAGTGACCTCATTGGCTTTTCCAAGACCGTAACCTACAACGCCGTTTTCATCTCCTACCACCACGATGGCTGCGAAGCTGAAATGGCGGCCGCCTTTCGTTACTTTCGTCACTCTCTTGACAGCCACAAGCCTGTCCTTAAGTTCGAGATCCGTAGTCTTTACTCTTTTAACATTCGTATTTGCCATAGTCTTTCTTTAGAAAATTAGGCCACCTTCGCGGGCAGCTTCAGCCAAACTTTTAACTCTTCCATGATAAAGGTAGCCGCCACGGTCGAAAGAAATAGTGGTGATACCTTTTGCAATACTGCGCTCCGCAATGGCTTTTCCCACCAAAGCGGCAGCTTCCTTACCCGACTTGCCCTTGCATTCTGCAGCAAGCCCCTTATCGTTGGAGGCTGCGGAAGCGAGAGTGACTCCCTTGGTGTCGTCTATCACCTGCACGTATATCTGCTTGTTGCTTCTGAACACCACCATTCTCGGTCTTTCAGCAGTACCATTGACAATTTTGCGAATACGGAAATGAATCCTTTTTCTTCTTTCTATCTTATTCAATGCCATAACTCAATCTCCTATTATTTAGCACCTGCTGACTTACCGGCCTTGCGACGTATCTGCTCGCCGACGAATCTGATACCCTTACCCTTGTATGGCTCAGGTTTGCGCAGAGAACGTATTTTCGCAGCTACCTGACCTACAAGCTGCTTGTCGGCGCTTTTCAGTACAAGTACAGGGTTGGCACCCTTTTTCACCGGCTCGGCCTCCGCCTTTACCTCGGCAGGAAGCATGAAATGCACGTCGTGTGAAAAACCGAGTGAGAATTCAAGGATCTGGCCTTTGACGTCCACACGATAACCCACACCGATGAGCTCCTGCTTGATAGTGAATCCCTCTGACACTCCGACGACCATGTTGTGGATCAGCGCACGGTAAAGTCCGTGGAGTGAACGGTGCCTTGGAAGATCGGTAGGACGAGTCAATTTTACTTCATTTCCCTCTACGGTCACAGTGATGTCAGAATCCACTTTCTGACTGAGTTCGCCGAGAGGTCCTTTAACCTTGACAACATTGCCGGGGAGCACTTCTACAGTGACCTTGGCAGGAAGGTGTACAGGCAATTTACCAATTCTTGACATTATTAGATTCTTTTAGATTAATATACGTAACATAATACCTCGCCGCCGACATTCAGGTCTTTGGCTTCCTTGTCGGTGATGACACCCTTGGACGTCGAAAGGATGGCGATTCCGAGACCGTTCAGGACTCTCGGCATGTCTTCCACGCTCGTGTACTTTCTGAGACCCGGCTTGGAAACACGCGTAATGCTCTTGATAGCGGCCATCTTGGTCTGAGGATGATACTTCAAGGCGATTTTGATAGTGTTGCAAGGCTGTCCTTCCACTACTTTGTAGCTGAGGATGTAACCTTTGTCACAAAGGATCTTGGTCATGGCCACTTTCATCTTGGATGAAGGGATCTCCACGATTTTCTTTCCTACCATATAGGCATTGCGGATCCTTGTAAGATAATCTGCTATTGGATCAGTCATGTTTTTGTTGTTTTATAACCGGCGCATCTCCGCGCCCGATATCCATTGATAATAAATATTGTACGTATCGTAAATCGTTGTCCGGCGGTCGTTACCAGCTCGCTTTCTTCACCCCCGGGATGAGACCGTTGCTTGCCATCTCACGGAACTGGATACGGCTGATGCCGAACATGCGCATATAGCCTTTCGGCCTTCCGGTGAGAGAACAGCGGTTATGCATCCTGCAAGGGCTCGAATTCTTCGGAAGTTTGTCCAAGGCAGCCCAGTCTCCGGCCTCTTTAAGGGCCTTCCTCTTTTCAGCATACTTGGCAACCAGTTTCGCGCGCTTGACCTCGCGGGCTTTCATAGATTCTTTTGCCATACCAGTTCTCCTTTAGTTGTTATGTTTTTTGAATGGCAGACCGAACTCACGCAGGAGTGCGTGCGCTTCCTCATCTGTCTTTGCAGTAGTCACGAAAGTGATCTCAAGACCGAGAATTTTCGTGATTTTGTCGATATCGATTTCCGGGAAGATGATCTGCTCCTTGATACCGAGAGTATAGTTGCCCTTCCCGTCCATTTTTTCGGAAATTCCGTTGAAATCCCTGATACGCGGAAGAGAAATACGGATAAGCCTCTCGAGGAATTCGTACATCTTCGATGCGCGGAGAGTGACTTTCACGCCGATAGGGTTGCCCTTGCGGAGCTTGAAGTTGGAAATATCCTTTTTCGAAAGGGTAGTCACGGCTTTCTGTCCGGCAATCAGAGTCAGTTCCTGCTGTGCGACTTCCACCAGCTTCTTGTCTCCGGTAGCATCGCCGACTCCCTGATTGATGGTAATCTTCACGAGTTTCGGAACCTGCATCACGGTCGTGTATGAAAATTCCTTCATCAGCTTCGGAACGATCTCGTCCCTGTATAATTTCTTCAGAGTCGGAACATATCCTGCAGGCACTGCATTGTTCACAACTTCCGCTGTCTTCTTAGTCTTTGCCATTATTTGATCTCCTCTCCAGATTTTTTAGAATAACGGATCTTCTTTCCATCCACGAACTTATGGCCGATTCTCACAGGACCTCCCTTCGAAGGGTCGATAAGCTGAAGATTGGAAATATGGATAGTCCCTTCCTGTTTGATAATACCGCCCTGCGGATTCTTCGGATTCGGTTTGGTGTGCTTGCTCACCATATTGACACCTTCCACGATAGCGCGGTCCTTGGAAGGTATAACCTCGAGCACCTTGCCGGTCTTACCCTTATCGTTTCCGGCATTGACATAGACTGTGTCGCCTTTCTTGATATAAATTTTCTTCATAACGATTTCAATTAAAGAACCTCAGGTGCCAATGAAACGATTTTCATGTAATTCTCACGAAGCTCCCTTGCGACAGGGCCGAAAATACGCGTACCGCGCACTTCCCCCTGGTTGTTCAGAAGGACGCAAGCGTTGTCGTCGAAACGGATGTAAGAGCCGTCCGGCCTGCGTATTTCCTTCTTTGTGCGGACTACTACAGCCTTGGATACTGAACCTTTCTTGGCATCCCCGCCAGGGATGGCACTCTTCACGGCGACGACTATCCTGTCGCCCACCTTAGCATAACGGCGGCGCGTACCACCAAGCACGCGGATGCAGAGAACTTCCTTTGCTCCGCTGTTGTCTGCCACCTGTAAACGTGTTTCCTGCTGTATCATTGTTACTTAACTTTTTCTACGATTTCTACTAATCTCCACCTTTTCGTCTTGCTCAGCGGACGGGTTTCCATGATACGGACCGTATCGCCTTCGCTGCACTCGTTCTTTTCGTCATGAGCAACGAATTTAGTGGTCTTCTTTACGAATTTACCGTAAATAGGGTGCATTTCTCTCGTCGCCACGGCAACTATTATGGATTTGTCCATCTTGTTGCTGACCACGATTCCTATTCTTTCCTTACGAAGATTCCTTTCCATCAGACTGAATTTTTAGTTCTGTTTTTCCTTTTCCGCCAGTATGGTCATCATCCTTGCGATATCTTTCCTGGACTTTGCTATTTTCGACGTATCCTCTATCGGAGAAATCGTGTGGTTTATCTTCATTGTGTCAAGCGCAGCCTTCTCGGCCTCGATACGTTCGCGGAGGTCACTGATTGACATTTCACGTACTTCAGATGCTTTCATTTTTTCTCCTTTAATTATTCTACAACATAATCTCTACGTACAACGAATTTCGTAGTCACCGGGAGTTTCTGGGCACCGAGACGCAAAGCCTCCTTTGCCACCTCCATAGGAACTCCTTCGGCCTCAATCAGGATACGGCCCGGAGTAACAGGGCAGACAAAGCCTTCCGGATTACCCTTACCCTTACCCATTCGGACTTCGGCCGGCTTTCTCGTGTACGGCTTGTCAGGGAAAATCCTGATCCAGATTTTTCCTTCACGCTTCATGTAACGTACGACTGCCTGACGCGCTGCCTCAATCTGACGACCGGTAAGCCAGCAGTTTTCCAAGGTCTTGATACCGAAAGAACCGAACACGAGCTGGTTGCCCCTCTGTGCCAAGCCCTTCATACGACCTTTCTGCTGTCTTCTGAATTTTGTTTTCTTCGGCTGTAACATTGTTCTATTACTTTAATAAATTTATTTCTTAGTCCTAATTAATTGAGTATCAGCTGGTTGGGCGGACTTATCCTCAATTAAGGGACTGCAAAGATAGTCATTTTTTCCGAATTGCAAATATTATTTAAGAAAAAAGCAGATATTTTCGACCGAAATATCCGCTACTTAAATAAGGGAAAATCATCCTGTTACGAATAGTGTTCAAAAATTTTTCGCAACGTTTTCGACCGCATGTGTTCCGCGACATCATCTCCGGCAAGGTATTATGCGGGCCGTCATGAAAAAAGCAGATAAAGACACATGTCATCGGGAAAATTCATAAATTTGCAGACTTTCCATGACAAATTGAGACGAATAACACATATAATATTAATATGTCTCGCCGCTGCCACGGCAACGGGAGAAGTGCTGCATGCAATGACCGGGGAGAGACCGGACCCGGCAATCCTGACGACAGGGCAGCAGGCGGCGCAAAGGCAGGAGCCGCAGCGGCAGTCCCCCGCGGATCTCTACATGCAGTTCAGGGTGGAAGGGCAGGACACGGTCTACATTGCCGAACTGCCGCCGGCACGGGTCTACTCGAAACTGCCGAGGCAGAAAGGCAGGGAATGGAGGAAATACTACAGGCTGGTCCACAATTTCAGCAAGACCTATCCGTATGCCCTCGCAGCCAGGCATTTGGTACATGAAGTGGACAGCACCATCGCGGCTGACAACCTGAAACGGGGCAAACGGGACAAATACATAAATGCAAAGCAGAAAGAACTGTTCGACGACTTCGAACAGCCGATGAGGCATCTGACCGTATCCCAGGGAGCCTTGCTCATGAAACTGATAGACCGGGAGATAGGCAAATCCTCCTACTTCATCATCAAAGACTACAAGAACGGGATGGCGGCAGGATTCTGGCAAGGGATAGCCAAACTTTTCGGGACGGACCTGAAAAAACCTTACGAGCCGGAAGGAGAAGACCGCCCGATAGAAGAACTTGTCGAACTCTGGGAAACCGGGCAGTTCGAAGGGCTCTATTTCTCGCTCTTCTGGAAATACCCGCCCAATATCGAAATCCCGTCGAAATACAAATAAGGAGAAGCCTCGATCCAGTCTTTCAGGATGAACATGTCCGCTCCCTCCGGAGTACGTATCTTCACATTGACATGATAGTGCCCGAAGATGAAATAGTCCACGGGATGTTTTTTTTCGTACTCGGACGCGAACTTGTAAAGCGGCTCATCCTTCCCCCTGAAAAAATACTCGGAATGCCGGGCAAGCCGGTTATGCCTGGACCATCCGTTCCCTATGCGGAAAGCTATCCACGGATGTAGCATGCTGAACAGGAACTGCAGGGCACGGCAGTGGAAAACACCCCTGAGCAGACGGTAGCCGAAAGGCACGGGACCAAGCCCGTCCCCGTGTCCGAGACAGAAACGCGTACCCCCGATTTCGACATATGCAGGCTGCTCGAGACGGACCATGCCGAGTTCTTCAAAATAATGATAGGTCCAGACATCGTGATTGCCCTGAAAGAAAAAGACCTTCACCCCGGCATCGACAAGTCCAGTCAAGGCCGCAAAGACCCTGACATAGCCTTTCGGCACCACATCCCGGTACTCGTACCAGAAATCCCAGATATCACCAAGCAGATACAAGGCTTCCGTTTCGTCTTTCGGCAGGGATTCGAGGAATGCCGCAAAACGGGCTTCCCTGTCGGCAGGATCGCCTACATTCAGGCCGAGATGCACGTCAGCCACGAAATATGCTAATTTCCGGGGCATTTATCCGAAAATGAAAATCAGCAGGGACACGACCGCGCAGTAAAGGGCGAACCAGGTAAGTCTCGCCTTTTTCACTATGGCTATCATCACCTTGCATGCAAAAAGCCCCGACACGAATGCAGAAACGAAACCGAGGACTATCGGCAAGGCCCCGATGGAAGATCCGCCCATCTCGCCTCCGACCAACTGCAGGAAGGCTTCTCCGAGAATAGGCACAAGCACCATCAGGAACGAGAACTGCGCCATCACATCCCTCCTTACGCCGCATATAAGGCCTACGGAAATCGTTGTCCCGGAACGGGACAATCCCGGAATCACCGCGAACGCCTGCCCCAAACCGACGGCAAAAGCCTGCCAGTAGGAAATACCGTTCCTCGAGCCGCCGGAAACTGCCGGGCCGGGCCGTCTCGGATTCGAAGCCCTGTCAGACAGGAAAAGCAGCATGGCCGTCATCAGCAAAGCCACGCCCACCACGAAAAGCGAATCGAAAAGCCCTTCCACAAAAGACTTGAAAAAGACGCCTATTATGAATACCGGAATCATCGAGACGCAGATTTTCAGGATGTAGTCCGTCTCGTCATTGTATCTGAACTTGAAAAGCCCCCTGAGAAGATTCCATATCTGACGGCGGAACACGACGATGGTGCTCAGCACGGTAGCCGCATGCACGGCGACTTCGAAAACGAGGTCTCCGGACTCCTCCACGCCGAGGATTTCACGGCCGATGACAAGATGTCCGCTGCTGCTTACGGGCAGGAACTCGGTCAGGCCCTGCACTATTCCGAGAATTATTGCTTCAAACCACTCCATGGCATTCTCCTATTCGGATTTCACGTTCCTGTCCCTGTTCATGATTCCGGCGATTATGACTGTCACGCCGCAAAGTATCACAATCGGAGCCGCCACCAGCCGCCTGAAATCGAACATGGCGTAATTGAACACCTCGGGATCCTTGACTCCGCCCCCGGCAAGAAGTATGTATCCCGCCACCATCACGATCAGGCCGGCCAGGACGAATCTCAGTCCCTTGGGGGTTATCGGCATCCTGCCTGCATCATTATCCTTAATCTCAGCCATTTGATTATATTCTGCATCCGGACGTTTCACCGAATCCGGACATGTTACACTCAATAATAAAGGTCATCCTTGTTCAGGGATATCAGTTTGTTCACGACAAAATACGTACTGACCATACAGATAAGCAGGCCCGAAGCCAGCACGATAGCCATCACCGCCAGCAGGAGTTTCAGGCTGAAAATCTCGAACAGCTGCGCCAGTTCGCTTCTCATGAGGAACAGCAGCCCTATCAGTCCGAGAATGGCAATCATTGCGGAGAAAATGCCCTGAAATGCCGACTGCAACAGGAAAGGCGCCCTGATGAAAGACCTCGTGGCCCCTACGAGCTTCATGGTATGGATGGTAAATCTCCGCGCATAGACATTCAGGCGGATAGTGTTGTTTATCAGCACGAAAGAAACGAAAAGCAACAAGGCGATAAACACTCCGAGCACAAGGGATATCCGGCTGAGATTCGCATTGAGAGCTTCCACAAGGGACGGCTGATACACCACTTCATCCACTATCGGACTGGCGGAAATCTCGTTTTTCACCACCTCCAGACTGTCGGAGGACACGTAGTCGGCTTTCAGCGTGACATCTATCGAAATCGGGATGGGGCTCGATTCGAACACGTCGAGGAAATCCTCCCCGAGAAGTTCCGCCATTTCCTTTTCACCCTGCTCCACCGAAACATATTCGGCCGATTTGATATACCGCTCGGAAGAGATGTCCAAAAGATAGTCCTTCGCAGCCTTTTCCCCCACATTCTGCTTCAGCATCACGGAAATCTGCATGTTTTCCTTGAAATAGTCGGAAACGGACCTTGCATTGACGATAAGCAGGCTTGCCACCCCGACCAAAAGAAGCACCAGACTGATACTTATCACAGTCGACAGATATGCGCTCCTGAGTCTCCTGCCTATTATGCCGTGCTCCTCTCTTGCCATAACGAAACTACGATATTCTGATCTTTCAAACCTCCGTATCGGGACAAAGATAGTGAAATATCAAAAATAATTATTATATTTGTTGAGTTTTTGTCTTTAATGCCTTGAATAATGGGAGATGGTGCAAAAAAAATTCTTTATGTCAATTCGGAGATATTCCCGTATCTACCCGAAAGCGGCATTTCGAAGATAGGGCGTTTTCTCCCGCAGGGTATCCAGGAGCGGAAAAAGGAAATCCGCTCGTTCATGCCGCGGTACGGATGCATAAACGAAAGGAAGAACCAGCTTCACGAAGTGATAAGGCTGTCCGGCATGAACATAATCATCAACGACGTGGACAGGCCGCTTGTCATCAAGGTGGCATCCATTTCAGCCGCAAGGATGCAGGTTTATTTCATCGACAACGAGGACTATTTCCACCGGAAGCAGGTCTATTTCGATGAAGACGGAAAGTTTTTCGAAGACAACGGGGAGCGGGCGATATTCTTTGCAAGGGGTGTGCTGGAAACCGTCAAGAAACTGAGGTGGGCTCCGGATATTGTACACTGCCAGGGCTGGATATCGCACATATTGCCGATGTATCTCAAGAAAGTATATTCCGACGACCCGATATTCGCCGACAGCAAGGTCATCCTTTCCCTTTATGACGAGATTCCCGGGGAAACGTTTTCCGACGATCTGAAGGAAAAGATGCGTTTCGGAGACATCAGCGATGCCGATATGGACGTCATGGAAAAACTCGACGGCACGAATCTTGCCAAACTGGCGGTCCGCTATTCGGACGGGCTTATCATGGGTGCGGAAAAAATAGACGGAGAACTCGCCGGTTACTGCGCGAAGTCCGGACTTCCGATACTGCCGTATGACGCGGAGGCCATGTCCGACGACAGCTACATCGATGTTTACAACAATTTTTACGACCGGTTTTAGAAAATGCAGTGGAAATTCATTCACTTGGCGGCAGGGATTGCAGCAGGAATAGGGTGCATGCTTTCCTGCGTAAAGATAAATAACGAGCTCGGAAAGGAATTCATACCGACAAGGCATCAGTACGACAGCTACAGGGACACAATATATCTTGAGAATATCTGTCTGAGAAAAACCGACAGGCTCTCCGGATACAGTACGACACGCATCACCATCGGTGCGGTCAGGGATGACGACTTCGGACTGACAAAAAGAGGAAGCGCATTCACGCTTGTCCCGGTAGATCCCGACATGGATTTCGGAGATGATCCACACTGCACGCAGTTCCATTTCACGGCAGTCAGGGACACTCTCTCCTTCCCTGACGAAACCCAGGAACACATAATACAGAATGTCAACGTGTACCGGCTCACGGAAGAAATCGGGGAGGACATCATTTATATCGACGAGGAAGACAAGCTGGAAATCGACCGCACTTCTCCGGTGGCACCGTCGTTCACCTATTTCGGACAGGACTCCCTCTCCTTCAATTTCAACCCCGGTTTCGGAGACGAATACATAGAAGCCATCAGGAAACTCCAGGATGAAGACAAGCTCGGAATGAGCGACTATACCGCCGCCCTGCCCGGAATATATATCGAAACGGACGAGCCTGTGGGCAACGGAGGCAGGATAAACATGTTCGAACTGCCCATCATTGTGACAGACTCCTACTATATAGGAGGAAACTATGCAGAGCTGAAGTTCCGCTCCAAATACGGGCACAGGGAAAATGTCGACACTTCGTTCCTTTTCTTTTTCGGTGCTTCGGCAATGCAGGTGTACCAGGATACGGAAAACGCCTATGTCACTCCGCAGCAGACATCCCAGTCGGCATTGAACATTGCCACGACAGCAAGTCAGGAAGTCACCGCTGCCGGGGATGCCGCCAACCTGGCTAAACTGTACATCGAAGGGGGAAGCGGCCTGAAGCCGGTGATTTCCGCGCAGGAAATCAAGGACAAGTTCGGAGAAGTCCTTGCCGGGAAAAACATAGACCCGGAGGGGGTCATAATAAACAAGGCCACGCTGATACTTCCGTATGACTACGAGGAGGAAGAATACGACAAGATGTACCTCTACCCGGACAGGCTCAGCCCGACATGCCGGATACAGAGCACGGATGAGGACGGAAATGAATTCTACACTTTCGCCGGACTGACCGACTCGAGCGTGGAGTCTGAAAACAAGGGAGACATAAACAGGTCGCTCAGCCGATACTGGCCGGACATCAGCCACCATGTCCAGGAAATAATGGACAGGATGACCGAAGAAGATACGGAAGACTACGACATCTGGATGCTGGCCATGGCAAACGAGGTGGTGGAAAGCAGTTCATCGACGGACAACAGCGCCCTGAGCGACTACTACCAGAATCTGGCATACTACGACTATTACAACAGCCTGTACAACCCGTACGGATACGGCGGATACTACGGAGGGTATTACGGAGGATACTATGACAGCTATTACGGCATGAGCAATTACTACAATTACATGCTTGCCGCACAGTATGCAAGTACGCAGAACACGTCCACGACCACGGTGTCCACCCAGCTCGACAAGGACCGGTACTACTGCGGAGTCCTGAGGGGCCCGGCAGCTCACGACGACAACCCGGAGGACGAGGACAGGAAGGTACCGAAAATCGTAGTGACTTATTCCGTATCGAAAGCCATGGACCACTGACGGACCCGGACACCGGGAAACGAGAGGAAAGAAAAGGAAAAGGGGCCGGACTCTTGCTTGAGTCAGACCCCTTCATTATTCATTTGCAATTATTCAAGTGACTGATTAGGCGTTCAGTTTTTTCTCGATGTAGTCGATAGCGTCCTGTACGGTGGAAATCTTCTCACCTGCATCCTCGTCAGGAATAGTGATGTTAAACGCTTTTTCAAACTCCATTATAAGTTCTACAGTATCGAGAGAATCTGCGCCAAGATCATTTGTAAAACTTGCAGTTTCTGTCACTTCCGATTCGTCAACGCCCAATTTGTCAACGATAATTGCTTTTACTTTAGATGCAACTTCTGACATAATTTTTTAAGTTTAATGAATTAATAGTTTATGTTTATATACACTTGTTCAGCAAATTAACGGCGCAAATATAAATAAAAAAATCCCAAAAAAAGAATTTTTTATACCAAAGCTACACCGAAAGCGTATCATGGATGCGTCTGGCAAGATCAGGACCGACAAGTGCGGAAAGGTCATCCAATGTCGCGGCAGCTATCCGCGCCACGCTGCCGTAGTGCATGATAAGCCGCTGTTCGGTCTTTTCGCCCACACCCTTGATTTCCCGCAGGGCGGACCGTATCTGGGCCTTGCTTCTGAGATTCCGGTGATGGGTGATACCGAAACGGTGGGCCTCGTCGCGGATATGCTGCATCACTTTCAACGCCTGGGAGTTCCTGTCCAAAAAAAGCGGATGAGGGTCACCTACCCTGATGATTTCCTCGAAACGCTTGGCCAGGCCGACCACTGTCAGCCTGTCCGCTATCCCGAGTTCGTACAAGGCCTCATACGCGCTGCCGAGCTGTCCCTTGCCTCCGTCTATGACGACTAACTGAGGCAAATCGTCAGGAGCCTCGCGCAGCATCCGGGAATAACGCCTGTTCACTATTTCCTTCATGGAAGCGAAGTCGTTCGGCCCTACAACGGTCTTTATGTTGAAATGCCTGTAATCCTTTTTCGACGGTACGCCGTCGCGGAATACCACACAGGAGGCCACCGGATTGGAGCCCTGTATGTTGGAATTGTCGAAACATTCCATATGCCTCGGCAGCTCCTTCATCCCGAGAGCGTCCCGCAGTTCCGTCATCACCTTCATCCGGAATTCATCAGGATCCGTATGCTCCTGCTGTTTCAGGGCGTTGAATCTCATTTCCTTGGCGTTTTTCATGCTCAGCTCGAGCAGGGCCAGCTTATCCCCTTTCACCGGAATCCGGAAGTCGACCCCGTCCATATCCACATCCGGCCTGAACGGGACAATGACCTCGGAAGACAGTTCTCCGAACTTGGAGCGTATCTCCCCGATGAAAATACCCAGTACGGCAGACTGTTCCTCCTCGATATTCATCTTGAAACCGAGATTCAGCGACTGGACCACGGCACCGTCCTTCAGACGCATGAAGTTCCCGAAAGCCTCGTTGGCGTCGAAAACGAGGGAAAAAACATCCACGCTTCCCATTACGGAATTGACAATCAACGATCTGCCGTAATGTTTTTCAAGCGATGCCATCTTCCTGCGGTATACTTCGGCCGACTCGAAATCCAAAGCGGCCGCAGCCTCGTTCATCTGCTCTTTCAGATGCCGAATCATTTCCCGGCCTCCGCCTTTCAGAAGCCGGACTATCTCCTCGATGTTGTCATTGTATTCCTTTACGGAAATGCCCCCGACACAGCAGCCGCGGCATCTGCCTATATGAAAATTCAGGCAGGGGCGGAACTTTTTCCGCAAGACCGACTCTGCGGTGATTTTAAGGTTGCAGCTGCGCAGCGGATAAAGCTCCGAGAACAGTTCCAAAAGATTCCTGGCATGCATCACGGAGCTGTACGGCCCGAAATACCGGGAGCCGTCCCTGACAAAACGCCTCGTCAGAAAGACCTTCGGAAATTCGTCTGCGCTGACACATATCCACGGATAAGTCTTGGAGTCTTTCAGAAGGATGTTGTACTTCGGCTTGTACTGCTTGATAAGGTTATTTTCCAAAAGCAGGGCATCCGCTTCCGAATCCACCACCGAATACTGCGCATCGGCTATCTTCGAGACCATCACCGCAGTTTTCCGGGTCAGCCGGTCCGGAGAGACGAAATACTGCGCCACACGCTTGTGCAGGTCCTTTGCCTTTCCTACATAGATGACATTTCCCTCGGCGTCATAATATCTGTAGACACCCGGAGAATGCGGAAACAGCGATATTTTTTCCTTTACAGTCATGTTTGCGGCAATTACCTGAGCACCGGCAGCCGTTCACGGGAACTACCGGCAGCGCAGTACGTCACCGTGGTCCCTGACAACAGCCTCCTTCCACTTTTCCGTATAGCCCGGATTCGTGATGCCGTCCGGAATATCATCGCGATACCCGTTGGTGACGAAAGAGCCGTCCGGATTCTGCGCCTTGACGTTCCCGTCCATGAATTTAAGCAGGAGCATCACTTCCAGCCCGGTCCACTCACTGAAAATTCCCTGGGCAGTCTCCACCGAATATTCCGTCAGGAAATCCTTCACCTCTGCATACGGGTCCACGACCTTGCGGATGTCATCGTTGCGACGGATCTGCCTGCGCGGCGTATCGAGGGCCTTTTCGTACAAATCGAGGGCCTGGCTGTCTATCAGAGGCACCTGCTTCATCTGGCTGTTCTCGAAACTGTCTATCCTTTCGCGGACGAAAGGAGCCATGACGTCGTACATCCTGTAGCAGGCGTTCGCCACACGGTTGCACATCCAGAATGCGGATGTAGGGGAATAGGTCAGCATATTGCCGTTGCCCTCGGCAAAACACTCCGGCACTTCCGAAATAGCGGCATATATCGGCGTCAGATATGAAGTGGCGGCATCGTCAGTCCCGAACCACAACAGCCCTCCGATAAGGTCAGGCAGCCATCCGCGGGACTGCCCCACAAACCAGAATCCGGTCTGCTGGGTAGCTATCGCCCTCTCGTTGACATAGGTCTGCCCCTCGTATTCGAACTCCATCGGACGCCAGCGGTACGGAAGGGCATTCCCGCCCGCCCCTATATCGACGGTCATGTCCATCGGGGTGCCTTCGAAATGGTCCCTCATGGCATCCGCCACATCCTTGACTGTCAGTTTGCGGGACGGCCTTACAAAAAGAGGGAAACGTTTTGATGCGTCGTAGCCCATGGCATAGTCTATATAGTCGTAAGCATCCCGGGTAACGGTGTTCCCGTCCCCGTCCTCAAAGGTGAACTGTCCGTCGCACAAGATATTGAAGGCCGACCACGCACGTGATTCACATCCGCGTAATGCACCGAAATTCAAAGGATTATAAGCATCGCAGAAACTGAATTCCTCATCCGGGCCGTCGAAATACCCCATCTCCCGGGCAAAATCTATGACGTCCGGCGAATATAGGCAGTTTTCCTTGTCATCGAGGGGGAACGTGCTTATGCGCGACTGGTTGGCATGGGCGCAGATATAGCCGTCAGGCACCCGGCGGGCCACCCAGACGATGCCTTTCCGCACGTTTTTTCCATTCTCGAGCCTGTGTCCCTTGCCTATCAGGTCCATTACCCACACTTCATCCTTGTCGGCTATGGAAAATGATTCTCCGCTCGAGCAGTACCCGTACGTATTGGCGAGATCAACGATGACTTCGATAGCCTCCCGTGCCGTCGCGGCTCTTTGAAGGGCAATGTAAATGAGTGAGCCGTAGTCCATGATGCCGGTGGAGTCATAAAGCTCCGGACGTCCGCCGTAAGTCGTCTCGCCTATTATCAGCTGGTGTTCGTTCATGTTGCCGACAGTCTGGTACGTATGCCCCGCCTGCGGTATCTGCCCGAGGTATTTGCCCGTATCCCACTCGTACACGTCGAGCATGGAGCCTTCCGGCCAGTCCGCAGCCTTCCTGAAATAGAGTTCTCCGAAAAGGGTGTGCGAATCGGCCGCATACGAAATCATGCAGGAGCCGTCGGCGCTGGCCCCCCTGGTCACAAGGATATTGGTGCAGGCCATGCCTGCAATCTCCGATGCCGCCATTCCGGCCAGCAGACAGGCGGCAATGTATAACGCTTTTCTCATCTTCGTCCGGTTTTTCACGATTTCCGCGAAGATAGGAAAAAATTTTATTTCTTGCGGAAAAGGTAGGTGATGCCGAGCATGAAATACCGGCGATGAAAATGTTCCTGTAATCTGACTGCAAACTGCTTGAGGCGGGAGTCGAGCATATCTTCCGGGACAACCCGTCTGATACAGCCTGCGATATCGTTAAGCAGGCGTTCCCGTACATAGTCTTCACGAATGACAAACGGCACCTCCCTGACAGGAACGCATGTCGAATTTGATTTATCAAAATCCTTGTCCTAACTTTGCCATCGGGAAAACGGACAATGACGTACCGCCGATGAAAACAATGAAACGTACTATTGCATTACTGATTATGACAGGTGCCATATTTCTGTCCGCATCGTCCATTACCGTTTTCGGACAGGAGAACGGCACCGTAAAAAACGACAAGGAAATGGAAACCGGAACAGTGCATCTGACAAAAGCTGAATTTCTGAAGAATGTATATGACTACGAGGCCAACCCTGAAGCCTGGAAATACGAAGGGACAAAACCAGCCATCGTGGATTTCTACGCCACCTGGTGCGCGCCATGCAGGGCATTGGGGCCGGTTCTCGAGGAACTCGCCAGAGAATACGGGGACAGGCTCGTCATATACAAGGTAGATGTGGACAAGGAGCGGGAGTTGTCCGGCACGTTCGGCATACGCTCGGTGCCGACTCTCCTTTTCATCCCCGCAGACGGGGAGCCTTCCATGAGTCCGGGGGCACCGTCCAAGGCCCAATTAAAAAAGATCATAGACGAACACCTGCTGAAACAGGACTGACAAGTTTTTCAGATGATGAGGGTGGGGCAAAATCCTGTATGGACCGCGACCCACCCTCATCTTTTTTGTGCTCCGGACGGGAATCGAACCCGTACGGACATTTCTGCCCACAGGATTTTAAGTCCTGCGTGTCTACCTATTCCACCACCAGAGCTTTCGGGGACAAAGGTAAGAAATTTTTGGCTCGGAAACAGTGCTGCATAGAGATTTTTGAAAAAATTGCAACAGTTCCCGGAGCAGCAAAGAAAGAAATTCGTATATTAGCGGTAATTGCCCTGAATGGCGGGCAAATCTCTGAATCAATAATTTTTACAAATTTTACAGCCATGGAAGAGAAACTGAAAAACAACCCGTACTACGCAAAAGCGATAGAATACATCCAGACCCACGATTTGAATACGCTGGAAAACGGGAAACACATTCTCGACGGAGAAAACCTCTACGTAAATATCGTGGACAGCGATATGAAGACTCCACAGCAGGCAAGACTCGAAGTCCATGACAAATACATAGACATACAGGTGCCACTGTCGAAAGAGGAAACGTTCGGCATCAAGCCGCGCAGCGAGTGCAAAATCCCTGACGGCGGCATGAACACGGAAAAGGACATAATGTTTTTCAAGGATCCGGTGGAGGAGACGAAAACTTTCGCTCCCGGGGAAATCGTCACTTTCGCTCCGGACACAGCCCATGCGCCTCTTATAGGAGAAGGAAAGATACACAAGGCCATTTTCAAGGTACGGGTCATCTGATGCCTCCTGCGGCGGAGCCGCAATGACAGGCGGGCATACGGCAACGGTGGATGGAAAGGAGTTTCCAGTTACGTTTGGAATCACTCCTTTCCATCCACCGTTCTTTCATACGAGCATTGCCCTACAGGGCAGCGATATTCTGTTCGTTCAGGATATTCTTTCCTTCCGGAGTATAGGCGAACTTCATCCGGTCTTCATAAGCCTTCTCCACCTTGCCGCGGACTATCTTCATCGTACTGTTCACCATATGGTTTTTCTCCGTAAACGGCTCCGGAAGCACGCAGACTGCGGCCGGAAGCCATCTTTCTGGGAAAGCCCCGAAATTCCTGCCTCCCTTGCGGTACGAATTCACCTCGTTCTGAAGCTGCCCGAGCATCTGCTTCTTGCCTTCTGCCGTTTCAGGCGGCACATCCGGGAAAGTCTCTTTCAGCCATGCCTTCAGGGCTTCCTTGTTCGGCACGAGCAATGCAATGGTGTACGGATCCTGGCTGTTGTGCAGCACGACCTGGTCGATGTATTTCGAATTTTCCACCAAAGATTCCTCGATGCCTTCCGGGCTGTATTTCTCTCCGTCCGCGCTGATAAGCAGCGACTTGAAACGCCCTACCACATACAGGAAATCCTTGTCCCGCATATATCCCATGTCTCCGGTATGCAGCCAGCCGTCCACTATGGTCTCCGCCGTCGCCTTGGGATTCTTCCAGTATCCCGCCATCACGTTTTCACCCCTGATGACGATTTCGCCCTTTTCCCCGTAAGGCAGTTCATTGCCGTCCTCGTCGCATATTTTTATGTCCATCGGCTTTACCACACAGCCAGACGAGCCGAGTATATGCCGTGCAGGAGCATTGGCGGAAATGATAGGGGTAGCCTCGGACAGGCCGTAACCCTGGTACATCGGAATGCCAATGGCATAATAGTACCTCTGCAAATCGATGTCGAGCAGTGCGCCTCCTCCCACGAAGAACTTCATCTTTCCGCCGAGACCCTGACGGACGCTCTTGAAGATGAGTTTGTCAAAAAGCGCCATCAGCGGCTTCTTCCAGCATTGGCGGAAACCGCCCTTGTTATAGCCTTCCCTATTGTAGGAAACAGCCAGATTCAGTGCGTAATCATACAGTTTCTCTACTGCCGGGCCCTTTGCCTTGACACCGGATTCGATATTCTTCTTGAAATTCTTGGCTAAGGCAGGTACGCTGAGCATCACGGTCGGCTGGAGTTCCTTTATACTCATAGGTATGTTCCGGAGAGCCTCCATAGGTGTTTTCCCTGCCGGCACAGTCCCGATGGAAGCTCCGTACGACATCATCGTATAGAAGCCTGCGACATGTGCGAAACAGTGGTCGAGGGGCAGGATTATCAGCATCCTGTCCTCCGGAGTGACACCTATCACCGACTGTGCCTGCTCGACATTTGCGGTGTAGTTCCTGTGTGTCAGCAGGATGCCTTTCGGATCCGCGGTAGTCCCGGAAGTGTAGCTGATATTGGCATAGTCATCCGGACCGACAGACTTGCAGCGCTGTTCGAACATTTCCCTGTTGGCGGACAGGAAGGCATCTCCCATCCTGCATATTTCCGCAAACGAAATTTCCTTTTCACGGTACTCCGGCAGTTCGTCGAAGACGATTACTTTCTCCACCAACGGCAGGTCTTTCAATATGTTGCGTATTTTCGGAAGCTGCCCGGCCGAAACCATGACATATTTGGAATCGGAATGCTGTATTCTGAATATGAGATCGTTGCTTTCCTCCAACTTGATGGAGAGCGGCACATTGACAGCACCCGCATACAGAATTCCGAGTTCTCCGATGACCCACGAATTCCTGCCTTCCGACAGCAAGGATATCTTCTCGCCCTTCTGCACTCCGAGCGCCATCAGGCCCGCTCCCACCCGGTAAGCCTCGGTACGGGTCTGCTCAAAGGTGGTCGGCACCCATTCCCTGCCTTGTTTTTCCCATAAAAAAGTGTTTCCGGCGTACTGCCTCGTGTATTTTTCCACGAACTGGATAATGGTAAGTCTCTCTGCCATATTGAATCTGTTAATCTATTCCACGTCCTTGAAAAGTCCGAACAGCTCGGCATCTATCCTGTCGGTGACAGTCTGGAAATCCTCCGGATGGTTTTCGAACTTGATATCATCCACATCGAGGATAAGCAGCCTGCTCTTGTAGCCGGCAATCCACTGCTCGTATCTTTCGTTCAGTCCCGTAATATAGTCGATACGGATGCTTTTCTCATACTCCCTGCCGCGCTTCTGTATCTGGCTGACAAGATTCGGGATGCTCGAACGCAGATAAATCAGCAGGTCCGGCGGATTCACGAGAGACATCATGAGGTCGAACAAATCCGAATAGTTTTCATAATCCCTGGTGCTCATCAGCCCCATGGCATGCAGATTCGGGGCGAAAATCCTGGCATCCTCGTAAATGGTCCGGTCCTGGATAATCACATCCGGACTTTTGGAAATTTCCACCACGTCCTTGAATCGTTTGTTCAGAAAATAAACCTGGAGATTGAAAGACCACCTCTCCATGTCCTCGTAGAAATCGGAAAGGTACGGATTGTAATCCACCGACTCGAACTTGGGAGTCCAGTGATAATGGGCGGCAAGCATCTTGGTCAGAGTCGTTTTTCCGCTGCCTATGTTCCCGGCTATCGCTATATGCATAAAACGTATTAAATTTTTCAACAACAGTAGCTGACAAATTTAGGAAAATTTTGTGTAAGTTTGTCCGGATAATTCCGGACAATGATGATACAGATAAAAAATTTTTATTTCAACGATTTCCGCGAATGCTGTTCGGTACTTTGGGACGAAAGCGACGAATGCGTCATCGTCGACCCGGGATGCAACTCTGACTCCGAAAAGGACATACTTTACGGGTTTATCGCAAAGACCGGACTGCATCCGGCAATGATTCTGCTGACGCACGGACATTTCGACCACGTGCTCGGGCTGGCGGACTGCGCCGCAAAATACGGGATACCGGTGTACATGCATCCAGCCGACAAGGAAACCATGAAGACGAACGGATATCTGGCGAAGGCATTCGGCATCAGCATGCCGGCAACGGATGTGGACACGAAGGATATCGCCGACGGCGACAGGATAAGTTTCGGCAATACGGTCCTCGAAGTCATCCATACCCCGGGACATACTCCGGGAGGAGTCTGCTACTATGACAGGGAAGACAAGGTGCTGCTGAGCGGAGACACCCTTTTCGCAGGAAGCATAGGCAGGACAGATCATCCGGGCGGAGACTATGACAGGCTGATGGAAAGCATCTTCTCCAAGCTGATGTGCCTCGACGGAGACATTGAGGTCATCCCCGGACATGGACCGAAAACGACGATAGCCGACGAGCGCACCAGGAATCCGTTCCTGATGCCGTTCGACATGGACATGAATGAAGAAGATGAAGGACAGGAAAATCCTGGCAGTTGACATGGAAGATTGCAGAATAGCATAATGGAAGAAAAGGACAAGACCGAATACATACAGGTCCGCGGGGCCAAAGCCCACAATCTCAAGAACGTATCCGTGGACATTCCCCGCGACAAGTTCGTGGTTATCACCGGACTGAGCGGCAGCGGGAAGTCTTCACTTGCATTCGACACTATCTATGCCGAGGGACAGAGGCGGTACATGGATACGCTTTCCACGTATGCAAAGCAATTCATCGGCATACTCGGCAGGCCGGAGGTGGAAAGCATCTCGGGACTGAGTCCGATTATTGCCATAGAACAGAAGACGACAGGGAACAATCCGCGTTCCACCGTAGGCACCATCACCGAAATATACGACTTTCTCAGGCTGCTGTACGCAAGGGCGTCGAAGGCCTGTTCTCCCGCTACCGGAAAGGAAATGGTGCGATACACCGACGACCAGATCGTATCGCTGATCATGAAAAACTACGAGGGGAAAAAATGCCTGCTGCTCGCACCTCTTGTCAAGGGAAGGAAAGGACATTACAGGGATCTGTTCGACCAGCTCAGGAAACGGGGCTACACTCAGGTAAGGGTAGATTCCGAACTGATGGATCTCAACAGGGAAATCGTCCTCGACCGTTACAAGGCGCATTTCATAGAACTCGTAGTGGACAAGCTGAAACCCGATGCCGGCGACGAGAAGCGTATCAGGAACTCCGTGATGTCCGCCCTGAATGCAGGAAAAGGCTCGGTAGCCGTATTGGACGTGGAAACGTCCGAAATCAGGCATTTTTCCAAACATCTCGTCTGCCCGGACACCGGCATCTCCATTGCCGAGCCGGCACCCCACTCCTTCTCGTTCAACTCTCCTCAGGGATATTGCCCGCACTGCAAGGGCCTCGGAATGATAGTGGACGTCAATATCGACAGCATCATCCCTGACAGGCGCATCTCCATTGCCGACGGCGGCATCGTTCCTCTCGGGAAAGTCAGGGAAACGAAAAAGTTCGACATTATCCGGTCCATAGCCCGCAAATACGATTTTTCCATATATGCGCCCATAGAAGAAATCCCGGAAGAAGTCATCTCGCTGATAATTTTCGGCTCCGACGAGCTGTTCAGAGTAGGGGAAGGCGCTTCGTCCGAAATGGTTTCATTCCCCGGCATCACTGACAACATCAACGAAAAAATCGTCTGCCCGGTATGTCACGGCACCCGGCTCAACAAAGATGCAGAATGCTTCAAGGTCGACGGCAAGACCATCTCGGAAGTCTCTGCCATGGAAATTTCAGAGTTAGGCAAATGGGTAGGCTCTCTCAGTGAAAAGCTGGACAACAGGGAGCGCGCCATCGCCAGGGACATCCTGAAAGAACTCCGTGAACGCATTTCCTTCCTTATCGACGTGGGGCTGGAATATCTGTCGCTCGACAGGGCCACGGCCTCGCTTTCCGGAGGTGAAAGCCAGCGCATACGGCTTGCCACCCAGATAGGCTCCAAACTCGTGAACGTCCTGTATATCCTCGACGAGCCGAGCATCGGCCTGCACCAGAGGGACAACAGGAAGCTGATTTCATCTCTGAAAAAGCTCCGCGACGAAGGCAATTCGGTAATGGTGGTGGAACACGACGCAGAGACGATGCTCTCGGCAGACTGGCTTGTGGACGTAGGGCCGGGCGCAGGGGAAAACGGCGGCAGGATATGCCTGAATGCGCCTGTGGACTATGCTGTAAAAGGGGTGGAACCGGACGGGGAGACACTACGGCACGTAAGAATCGGACAGTCTGTCACTCTCGATTATCTGACAGGGAAAAATTCGATTCCGGTGCCGCGGACGAGGCGTCCGGGCAATGGCAGTTTCCTCGGGATAAGGGGTGCCAGGGGCAATAATCTCAAGAATGTAGACATAGACTTCCCGCTCGGAATCCTTATCGGGATAAGCGGGGTGAGCGGAAGCGGGAAATCTTCCCTTGTCAACGAGACACTTATGCCCGTCCTCAAGAACAAATTCTACAATGCCCGGATGCAGGCGCTTCCCTGCGACGCCATCACCGGCATCGAAAACATAGACAAACTGATAGAAATCGACCAGAGCCCTATCGGGCGCACCCCGAGGAGCAATCCGGCCACATTTACCGGCGTGTTCAACGACATAAGGCTGCTTTTCGAATCCACTCCGGATGCCAAGGTGAGGGGATTCAAGGCCGGAAGATTTTCCTTCAATGTTCCCGGAGGAAGATGCGAGGAATGCAAGGGCGCCGGAATCAAGGTGATAGAGATGAACTTCCTGCCTTCGGTCAACGTCGTTTGCAAGGAATGCCGCGGACGCAGATACAAGGAAGACACCCTGGCGGTCAAATACAAGAACAAAAACATCAACGACGTTCTTGAAATGTCCATAAGCGAGGCTTATGAATTTTTCAGCAACATCCCGTCAATCACGCAGAAACTCAAGGCGCTGGTCGACGTAGGGCTGGGTTATGTCCGGCTCGGACAGTCTGCCGTGACCCTGTCAGGAGGAGAAAGCCAGAGGATGAAACTGGCTGCGGAACTCGGGCGCAAAGGAACAGGGAACACGCTGTACATCCTCGACGAGCCTACGACCGGTCTGCATTTCGAAGACATAAAAGTGCTGCTGAATGTCCTGCAGCAGCTTGTAGACCAGGGAAATACCGTCATCGTCATAGAACACAACCTCGATGTTCTCAAATCCGTGGATTATCTGTTCGACCTCGGTCCGGAAGGCGGGAAAGCCGGAGGACGGATTGTTGCGCACGGCACCCCGGAAGAAATAGCGAAGAATCCGGATTCCGTCACCGGACCGTATCTGGCGGAGATTTTGCAGGCATCCACATCACCATGGACGAAATAAGAGTATATTGCGAAAATGACAGGACTTTCAGGAAAGTCGACAGCGGCATCCATCTGAGCGCACTCTCGGATGAATTTTATAAAACCGTTACTGACGAAAAGACCGGGGAACAACTTCCTGTTCTTGCGGCATTAGTGGACCATACGCTCAAAGAGCTCGAGTTCCCGATAATGATGCCGCACAAAATCGAATTCATAGGATACAACCATCCGGACGGACGCAGGACATACGTACGGTCGCTGTGTTTCGTCCTCCAGCATGCCGTCAGGGACCTCTATCCGGACAAGGTCCTTTTCATAGAATATTCGCTCCCGAGCGGACTGTATTGCGAAATACGCGAACTTCAGGCAAATGAGGACGGGATTCTGCCCACGCATTTCGTCACCGACGAAGAAATCGAAAGAATCAAGGAACGCATGCAGGAAATCATCGGTGCGGACCTGCATTTCCACAAGGTGAAAATGACCGCGGAGGAAGCCGGCAAACTGTTTTCAGAAAACAGCCAGCCGGACAAGGCCAATCTGATAGAATCCCTCGGCAAATTCACCTACAGCGTCTATTTCCTCGGAGGAGAGGCAGATACGTTCTACGGGCCGCTCGTACCGTCCACGGGCTATCTGAAAATTTTCGACCTCACGGGTTTCAACAGCGGATTCTGCCTGCAGTTTCCGGAAGAAGGCAAGACCGGCAAGGTAACTCCGATGAAAAGGCAGTCGAAACTCGCCGCCACGCTGCAGGAGTATTCCAGATGGTGCGAAATCACCGGTGTCAAAGGTGTGGGAACACTGAACAAGGTCATCTCGGAAGGTGGGGCGGTACAGCTGATAAACATCGCGGAGGCACTGCATGAAAGAAAATATGCGGACATCGCCGACATGATTCATGAAAGGCGGGACAAGGCCAAGATCATAATGATAGCCGGACCGTCCAGCAGCGGAAAGACCTCGTCCTCGAAACGGCTTGCCATCCAATGCAAGGTATTGGGAATGAATCCAAAAGTCATAGAATTGGACAACTATTTCGTGGACAGGGAGCACACTCCGAGGGACGAGAACGGAGACTATGACTTCGAATCGCTCTACGCCATGGATCTGGAGTTTCTGAATACACAGCTGAACGAGCTCCTGTCCGGAAAGACCATCGAAACACCGCATTTCGATTTCAAGGCAGGGAAAAGAATTTTCAAGGGAGACACCCTGCATCTCGAAGAAAACGACATCCTGATTATGGAAGGCATCCATGCGCTGAATCCTGAAATGACATCGGCAGTGGACAATTCCCGTATTTTCAGAGTGTACGCCTCCGCCCTTACATCGCTTTCCCTGGATGAAAACAACAATATCTCCACATCGGACAACCGTCTGCTGCGGCGGATGGTAAGGGACAACCGTGTCCGCGGCGTGACGCCCGAATCCACGATCATGCGCTGGCACAGCGTCAGGCGAGGGGAAAACCGGAACATTTTCCCGTTCCAGGAAAATGCCGATGCTGCTTTCAACTCAGCCCTTATTTTCGAGCTTCCGCTGCTCAAATATTATGCGGAGCCGCTGCTCAGGCGAATTGCCCCGAGTTCACCTGCATATACCGAGGCCGTACGTCTGCTGAAATTCCTGGACTACATAATTGCCCTGTCTCCAAATGAAATAGCCGCCGTGCCTCCCACTTCGATAATCCGGGAGTTCATCGGCGGCCAGATGCTGTAATGTCTCAAAAGGGCAATTTCCGTCTTATAGCCTCTTTCTGAGTTCTTCTGCCTGGGCTTCGTAACCAGGTTTGCCGAGAAGGGCGAACATGTTCTTCTTGTATGCTTCCACGCCCGGCTGATTGAACGGATTCACTCCGAGAACATATGCGCTTATTCCGCAGGATTTCTCGAAGAAATAGAACAGAGAGCCGAGGTTGTATTCATCTATCCTTTCGATGGAAACGGACAGCTGAGGCACGCCTCCGTCCATGTGCGCCAGTTTGGTGCCGAGCTCCGCCATCGCATTGCAATGCTCGACATGCTTTTCCGACAGGAAATTCAGTCCGTCGAGATTCTGAGGGTCGTTTACTATGGTCATCGACCGGTTGCTGTTCTCCACGGAAACCACGGTCTCCATCAAGATGCGTTCACCGTCCTGAATATACTGGCCCATGGAATGCAGGTCCGTGGTGAAGTTGACGGATGCAGGGAAAATGCCCTTTCCGTCCTTGCCCTCGGACTCCCCGAACAGCTGTTTCCACCATTCTCCAAGATACTGGAGTTTCGGATTGTACGATACGAGGATTTCTATCTTCTTTCCATTGTCATAAAGCAGATTTCTCATGGCTGCATACTGCACTGCCGGATTTTCAGCGGAACGCACTGACGTGGCCTTTTCCATTTCGGCGGCACCGGCCAGCATTTTCCTCATGTCAAAACCGGCCAGGACTATAGGCAGGATTCCGACAGGTGTAAGTACGGAGAAACGTCCGCCGACATTGTCCTCTATCACGAATGTCTTGTAGCCCTCCTGGGTAGACAGGGATTTCAGGGCGCCTTTTTTAGCATCCGTCACGGCCACGATTCTTTCAGCAGCCTCAGCCTTGCCGTATTTTTCCTCGATATAGTTCCTGATCTGCCTGAATGCCACCGCCGGCTCCGTAGTAGTGCCGGATTTGGAGATGACAACGGCCGCGATATTGCGCTCCCTGGCAAGGTCCATAAGTTCACAGATGTACTCTTCGGACAGATTCTGACCCGCAAAGACTATTTCCATACCGTCCCTGGCACCGGAAAGCTGTCTGGCAAATGAATGCGACAAGGCTTCCAACGCGCATTTGGCACCGAGATAGGAGCCGCCGATACCGATGACAATCACGAGATTCACGCCTTTTGCCTTCCAGGCATCCCGTATCGACTCGCAATCGGCAATCAGGGATTCAGGAGTTCCGGTCGGCAAATGTTTCCAGCCGAGGAAATCGTTGCCGGCTCCGGTCTCTGCTTCCAACACATCGAAAGCATTGAGAGCCTTCTCTACATATTTCTGATAATCAACATCTTTAACAAAGGAGTTGCATCCCCCTAAATTGACCTTTAGCATAGTATTATTTTTTTGTTAAGTGTCATTTATGTCCCGATATTCTACAAATTTAATCAAATTTCGTTTACAGTGGAGAATTTGACGGGAAAAGTAAAAGACAGTCAAGGGCAGATCTCTCGACTCCGCCTGCGGCTGCGCTCGAGATGACATGGGGAACGTATCACCCGGAATGACAAGGTGGGGAATCACCCGGTTTACAATAACGTATAAAAAAAAGAAAGGGACCGAAGCGGAATAATCCGTTTCAGTCCCTTTCCTCTTAAGCGCGGCAGCTTCCTACTCTCCCACCTGGTCGGGCAGTACCATCGGCGTTGGTGAGCTTAACTTCTCTGTTCGGTATGGGTAGAGGTGGATCCTCACCGCTTTTACCACCGCAATATATGCCGGGGAATAAATAACTCAGCTAATTCTCGTCTGTATACTTCTCCAGAAGGCTATGGGCTATTAGTACGGGTCGACTTTGACATCTCTGTCTTTACATCTCCCGCCTATCTACGTAATCGTCTCTTACGGCCCTGTGAAGTCTCATCTCGGAGACGGCTTCGCGCTTAGATGCTTTCAGCGCTTATCCTGACCGAATGTGGATACCCGGCGGTGCAGCTGGCGCTACAACCGGTAAACCAGTGATTCGTCCAACCCGGTCCTCTCGTACTAAGGTCAGTCCTCCTCAAACTTCTTCCGCCCACAACAGATAGAGACCGAACTGTCTCACGACGTTCTGAACCCAGCTCGCGTGCCACTTTAATCGGCGAACAGCCGAACCCTTGGAACCTGCTCCAGCCCCAGGATGTGACGAGCCGACATCGAGGTG
>CALUQC010000130.1 GCA_944322805.1 uncultured Bacteroidales bacterium
GTCCTGGATGATTCGAATATGAATTTTACGGTCAAAAGCGTTCATGGACCGTATTTATGTAAATGAGTCCTGTAGACAGAACTCTCGACTGAGCTTGGGATGACTGTCAATGGTGTTTTGAAATAAACGATAATCGAAATGAATAGAATATTTAGTATCATATTGGCGGCAGCCTGCATCCTGCCTCTGTCCTGTCAGAAAACGGAGGAAATGGGTACGTTGCCGGTCCCTGACGGTGTAAAAGCCGTTCTTTCTGCGGACGAAAAAACTATCGAAGTCACCTGGAATCCTGTCGAAGGTGCGGAATCCTATATCGTGCATTACAATCAGGAGGCTTCCAACGCATACATGAAAAGCGGCCTTTTAGAGGAGACGAACTTTACGCTTTCGGACTTCGACAAGGGAGTGACATACGAGTTCAAGGTAAGGTGCGCAAGCAATACCGCTGTCAGCGAATTTTCCCCGGTAGCGACCGTCTCCATACCGAAGCCGGACGGCTCCGACCCGTCTGCCTATACTCCTGAAATCAGCAATGTCAGGGCTGGATTAGGCTGGATAAACTTTACCATGGCTCTGCCTGAAATCCCGTGCACCTACAAGTGCTATGACGGGGAGGCTGTCCTCGAAGCCGTGCCGGAGCTGATAAGCGAAGACGAAGATGCCGGCACCGCAGAGTACAGCCTGCCTGGACTGGAACTCGGAAAGACTTATCAGAATCTGTCCATTGCAGCAGTCATCGAGGGGCTCGGTGAGTCAGACAAGGCTTCATTCGGATCCGTCACTACGGGCAAAATTGAAGTCCTGACGCGGAATCCGTCCCCATGCCATCTCGCATTCGAGTGGGATGATGTGGCGGGGAATGCTAACTGGACTTTCGGAGATCCTCAGAAAAAGAAAGACGAAGACAACTCGGCAGTAATGGAATACATTGAAAAAGTAAACCAATATACATTGACAAGGACTTATCTTGTAGAATTGGCTAAAGATGCCGGCTTTACAGATATCGTCTACAGCGTATATACAATTGCCGATTATGATAAATTATCGGTGTCAAACTTTTCCGGTATTTATGGCGCATATTGTCAGATGAACTGGGTGGGACAGGATGGTAGTCCGACTGATCCGGGTAAAATGTACGCGTACGCCAACACGAATATAGTGTTCGGCCAGTTAAAGCCTTCTACCACTTATTATTTCAGGGTAAGAAATGCCGCAGGCGAGAATGTTCCGGACTATTTCGGCGCAGCAGAGCCTGTCACGATGAATGCCGCGACCGGCAGGTCGGCCTGGTCGAAGGTGATTTCCGCCACTACGGAGGATGCACATGCCGCTGCAGCCGGAGAACTGCTTTATCAGGGCTTCGACGATCATGCCATCCAGTTCGACCATATCAACTGCGCGGCTGGCGTTGCGATTGCAGGTGCAGAGTTGGCAACATATTCATATCCGTGGGATGGCAAGTGGTGTGTGACACCTCCGAGCACGGGACTGCGTTATGACGAGATAGGCGCTTCATATACGGCAGCGTTCTCCGGCAACGGTGAGGAAAAACTCGACGGCCTTGCTGTGTACAAGTTCAATGAAGACATCATACCTTCCATGAACGGCTGGCATTGCGCCAAGGCCTGCTATCCTCAGCAGGGCGCATTGAAGATGGGAGGCAGCGGAGGTCAGAAAAACTATATTATCACACCTCCGTTTACCGATATCGAAGCCAACACATCCGTAACCGTCAGCTGCAAGGCGGGAGCCGCCCATGCTTCGTCCACTCCTGCGAAACTGCACATCAAGGTCTACCGTGCTGCATCCCATTCTCTCGAGACCATAAAGACCATAGACCTCCCTGCATCGGCCTATATCATGAGCCCGAAGGCTGACGGCTATCACAATATCGTGGACATGAAAGATTACAGCGTGGATGCGGTCCTGCAGCCCGGAGACTATGTGATGTTCGAAGCGGAGACCATAAAGTCACCGGCGACCAACCGTCTTGTTATTGACGACATTCTCATTGTTAAAAAATAGTGTGCCATGACAGACAAAAGTATAATATTGCAACGCTACCGTCCTCTCGGACAGATACTTGTGTTCGATGTATTCAATGACGGCTTCAACGGCTGGATGGAAATCATGCCGAATTTCTGCAACGGACCCGATTTCGAACAGAGCCCTAGCATAGTCTCGAAAGACCAGTGGATGCCTATGATGCTTTCCACTGCGACTTTCCGCTACCCGGGATCCCACGGCTCCATGAGCGGCCAGTACAGCCTGAAAGTATCCACTAAGCCTATCGCGAATCCTTATGAGCAGATGCCGGCACCGGGGAGCATGGCCCACGGTATAAAGAGGCTGACATTCGTCAAACCGGATACGAAACTTCTGCAGTTCGAGACATGGTTTGCGTTTACCGCGGAGCAGGACAAATGTGACAACGGAGGTGAACTCCCGGGACTTCATGAGAATTCCATAAGGGCGTTCGGCTTCGGTTTCGACCTCCAGCTGAAAGGTAACAGGTACCATTGCGGTACCCGTTACCTGAATGCGGTAAACGGCAAACTCGTAAAGAAGTGGCAGTTCACTTATCCGTGGGCCAAGGACGACAGGGACTGGGCTTATGACACCGATGGCGACTGGTGCCTGAAAGGCGTGGACCCGTTCTGGTTCGGCAAACGTTTTCCGGACGGAAGACATCAGGCATTTCTCGATGTCCCCGACGGACATCAGGAATTGTGCTACAATGAAACGGACTGCAAGATCAACTGGCAGTATTACCGGCTGCTTCTTGATGTGGAAAAATGGCAGTATGTGGAAATGCAGTGCCAGGACAGGATTTTCGATCTCGGCAGACATCCCATGTATCCGTCTGTTCCTTATCACAGGATCGACGGTCTCATGAATCCGTTGTGCTGGATAGACAATGATACCAACCGCAGGTCTTTCCTGTACCTTGACAGCGTGGTCATATCCCAGGAGTAGGATTTTCAGGAACATATTGATAAAAAGACAGAAATATGAGAATGTTCAATGCTTCCCATCTGGAGGTGAAAAAATATTTTACAGAAGATTTCCAGACCCAGCCGTATGAAGCCGGCTGGGCTTCCGAAGTCATCTTTTTCATTATGGTAGAAGAAATGTCCGGAACTTCCCCTTGTCTTGAAGCCTCGGTCCAGATATCCCATGACGGGGTCAACTGGTGCGACGAGGGCACGGTCAGCGGCCCGATAAATACACCCGGACTGCATTTTATCAGAGTAAAACATTTCGGAAACTATCTGCGGCTCAACTGCAAGGTCAGCGGTGACAAACCGTCTTTCAAGTTGAATATCCAGATAGCATGCAAGGAGTAGTAAAATGAAACATTTATTATTGACCAACATATTGTTATTGTCCCTTATTTCCTGCTCGTCGCAGCAGGCAGCAGTGGACAAACCTCTCCCGTTATGGAAAAACGGGGAACTCGATATCCATTTCATCAACACCGCCAGAGGCGAATGCACTTATCAGATATTGCCGGACGGCACCACTTTCCTTGTAGATGCGTCCGGGTCCCTGCTGAAATTCGGTGTTCAGGAGTCCGAACCGCTCCCGTCCAAGCCCTCCGATGACATATCGGCAGGAAAGGTCATCGCCGACTATATAAACCATTTCAGTCCGGCCGCCTCAGCCGGCAGAGTGGATTATATGCTTGTAACGCATTATGACGGAGACCATATCGGAGCATACAGCGACGAACTTCCCGAGCATCCGAGCGGCAGATTCCGGCTCAGCAGCCTTCCCGAGATAGGGACGGAACTTGTTTTCGGGAAAATCATGGACAGGGACTATCCGGATTATGACTATCCGCGGGCTCTCGATGATGCCAAAATGATGAATTACAGGGCTTTCCTTGAGTGGACGGCAGAGGAGAACGGTACGGAACTCGATGCCTGGGATGTCGGCAGTTCCAGTCAGGTGGTGCCATTGCACGATGCTTCCTGCGGGGTTTCTGTGCGGAATTACAGCGGGAACGGCAGTTTCTGGACCGGCGAGGGCGAGGAATCCTTTACCGTCATGCCTTCTGCTGAGGAATTTGCGGCAGGTCCGTCATCGGCAGTGCCGGCGGAAAATGCCTTCAGCTGTTCTTACATACTTACTTACGGGGACTTTGACTTTTTCCTCGGAGGCGATTTGCAGTACAACGACCGTGAAAATTATCCGTACAAGGATGCGGAGTCTCCCGTGGCCAAGGTCGCGCACAAGGTGGAGGTAATGAAGGCCAACCATCACGGGACCAACAATACCAACGGTCCGGAACTTCTCGGCGTCTTGCAGCCCGATGTCTGGGTAGTGTGCAACTGGAGGGATGTCCAGCCGCGTCCTGCTACCGTCGACAGGGTTTTGGCGGCGAATCCGGACTGCGATATCTATTCCACCAACATGCCTGAAATAAATATCCCTAAGCTCGGAGAGGAGCGTCTCGGACATTTCGTCTCTACTTCGGGACATGTAGTGGTGCGTGTAGCCGAGGGAGGGCAGTCCTATATGGTATATGTGCTCGACGATACCGATCAGGAGTACAGGGTGAAATCCGTCACCGGCCCTTATAGATGCAATTAATAACAGCACATCTGCAAAAACCTTTTCCTTGTCGTGTCGGACACAGTCGGGAATCGTGTACATGTCATGTCGAGCGCAGTCGAGACATCTGTTCCATCGGTAGTTTTTGCAGATAAACAATAAATCATATTATCATTTTATCATTTTATGGTAACATTAGACTATATAGTCCTTGTCATATACTTCATCGGCCTCATCGTAGTGAGCCTTGTAGTCTCTCGAAGCATAAAAAGCTCGTCCGACATGTTTGTGGCCGGCGGAAATTCTTCATGGTGGCTGAGCGGAATGTCCACGTACATGACCATTTTTTCAGCGAGCACTTTCGTAGTGTGGGGCGGCGTGGCATATAAATCAGGCCTTGTGGCCGCCCTTATCGGCAACTTGGTCGGCGTGGCCTGCTTCTTGGCCGGAAAATGGTTTGCAGGACGCTGGCGCCGCATCAGGCTGAATTCCCCGGGAGAATTTGTCAAGATACGTTTCGGAAACACTTCTCTGAATTTTTATTCGATAGTGGGGATGCTCGGAAAAGGTGTCCATGCGTCCGTGGCCCTCTATGCCGTTTCCATCGTGATGTCCACATTGATTTATCTTCCGGAAGGGAGCGCATTTGCAGATGCGTCCGGACATCTCGCCGTGGGTTGGGCTGTCATTCTTCTCGGTGCCATTACCTTGATTTACACTGCAGTCGGGGGATTTTTGGCGGTGTTGATGACGGATGTCATACAGTTCGGAGTATTGATGACGGTGGTATTGTTCATGATACCACTCTCCATCCATTCGGTCGACGGTATCGGTAATTTCATTGCCTCGGCACCCGACGGATATTTCGTCCCTATCAGCGATGACTATCCATGGTTCTGGCTCATCCTCTGGTTAGGACTGAACACATTCCAGATGGGCGGCGACTGGCCGTATGTCCAGAGGTACTTGAGCGTTCCTACCGCAAAAGACGCCAGACGAAGCAACTATTT
>CALUQC010000131.1 GCA_944322805.1 uncultured Bacteroidales bacterium
GGAGGAAGCTGCTTCCGATTCCCTTCAGGATGCAATGAATGATCTCGGGCAGGATTATGATGAGTTTGAGGTGAGGTTGGTGAGGATTAAGTTTTTGTGTGAGGTCGCCAATTGACCCTTTTCGTGAGAATGGGCGGATTGCGGCGTTGTCTGCGGGATCGGACCTGCGGTCATTTACGGGAGTAAACTCCCTCGGTCCGGCCCTTGACGCCTTGCGCTCAGTCTATGGGGTCGAGGATGAGGCGCCGCATGCTGAAATGGGCGAGGCGGGTAAAGCCGCAGGACTTGACGAAACCGGCGAAATACGGGAATTTGTCTCCGGTACGTCCGGGATTGTGCGAATCCGAGCCGAGGCTTACGGCTTCTCCTCCCAGTTCCCTGAATCTGAGAAGGATGTTCCTGTCGGGGACAGGGGTCCGGCCCTTGTAGTCCTGGTATGTCTTTGTGTTGATTTCCAGGGCCTTGCCGTTTTCCGCCAAATATTTCAGGATACTGTCGAAAATATCCGGAAAATCCTTGTAGAATATGCTGCATTCCGGATAGGGGGCATACCTCGCGACATAGTCATAGTGGCCGACGATGTCGAAGTCTCCGAGCCAGACCATTTCTTCGTAAATCGTTTCCAAATAGTGTCCGTATGCTGTCTTCCAGTCCTTTCCCTTGTAATACCCTCCCCAGAACGGGTCCGTGTCGTCCAAATAATGTACGGAAGCTATCACCTGGTCGAACTGATTTTCCGAAAGGAGCTTCCTGTTCTCTTCCCGGCTCAGCCTTTCCAGCCCGATTTCGATTCCCTTGAAAATCTCGAATTCCGGAAGGTGCTTCCTTACCCTGTCGATTTCCGCCTGCTGGGCCGCGATGTCGAACTGTTCAGGAACGAGATGTTCGAATTCGGCCTTGACAGGGGGTACGAAAAAGTCGCAGTGATCCGTGAAGCACATTCCCGAAAGTCCGTGGGATATGCCTGCACGCGCCGACGTTTCCACCGTGGCGGCTGCGCCGTCAAACGAAAACTGGCTGTGATTATGATTGTCGTATAATTTCATTTGTGCCGGAAAATATGGCTCACGTTAGCTTAATCCGTCTATGACGCCGTTCCTGATATCGATGCGCAGGGCCTGCGGCGATTTAGGCAGTCCGGGCATCCTGATGATGTCCCCTGCAATGGCCACAATCATTTCCGCACCGGTATTTATGACGATATCGCTTATCTCGAATTCGAAGCCTTCAGGCGCACCGTACCTTTTCGGATCCTGGGAGAATGAATACTGCGTCTTTGCTATGCAGACCGGGAAATGAGAAATCCCGAGAGCTTCTATCCTCGCGATTTTCTTAAGGCTGCGGGCGTTGAACACCACCTGTCCGGCCCCGTATATGTTCTTGGCCACTGCGGAAATCTTGTCCGCCACTCCGCATTCGTCCGGATAGGTCAGTTTCAGCGGGCCGGAAGGGTCCTTCTCTATGATTTCCACCACTTTTTCCGCCAGTCCGACAGCACCTTCCCCTCCGCGGGCATATGCGTCGTTGACTGCGAAATATACTCCCGTTTCACGGCAGTGGTCTTCCACCATCCTTATCTCTTCCTCCGTGTCTGACGCGAACTTGTTGAAGCAGACCAGGACGGTCTGCCCGAAATTTTTCAGATTCCTTATATGCCGGTCAAGATTCGCAAAGCCCTTGCGCACGCCCTCTGCCGACGGCTCCTTTATCTTTTCCAAAGGTACCTCCCCATGCATTTTAAGGCCTTGCAGGGTGGCTACTATCATGGTGAGCTTAGGGCACAGTCCGCTTTTCCTGCATTTGATGTTGAAGAATTTCTCGGCTCCGAGATCGGCTCCGAAGCCGGCTTCTGTCACTGTATAGTCGGCAAAGGTCATGGCTTCCTTCGTGGCGATGATGGAATTGCATCCATGGGCTATGTTTGCGAAAGGACCTCCGTGCACGATGGCTGCGGACCCCTCCGTGGTCTGCACGAGATTCGGCTTGATGGCATCCGCCATCAGCGCAGCCATCCCCCCTGCAATGCCCAGGTCATTTACCGTAAACGGCTTGTCATCGAACGTATAGCCCAATGTTATGTTTCCTATTCTCCGCTTTACATCCTCCAGATCCTTGGACAGGCACAGGATGGCCATGATCTCGGATGCCGGCGTGATGTCGAAGCCTGACTCCTGCACAATCCCGTTCGTCCTCGGTCCCAATCCCGTAACGATGCTCCTCAGCGACCTGTCATTCACGTCCAGGACCCTTTTCCACACGATTTCCTTCAGTGCGAATCCCTCCGCCTGATGCTGGTACAGGTAATTGTCGAGCAGGGCTGCAATCATGTTGTGCGTGGAAGTCACCGCATGGAAATCCCCCGTGAAGTGCAGGTTGATTTTCTCCATCGGAAGCACCTGCGCATATCCGCCTCCGGCCGCTCCGCCCTTGAGCCCGAAACATGGTCCGAGAGACGGCTCCCTGAGCGCAACGACCGCCTTTTTCCCGATTTTGTTCAGCCCCATTGCCAGACCGATTGACGCCGTGGTCTTTCCGATTCCGGCCTTTGTCGCAGTGATGGCAGTGACAAGTATCAGGTTGCTCTGCGCCGCCTTTTCCCCGTCGATGAGTTCTACGGGGATTTTGGCCATGTATTTCCCGTATTGTTCGATGGAGTCTCCGGAAATTCCGATGCTTTCCGCTACCTCGGTGATTTTCCGCATCTCCGTATTTCTGGCTATTTCTATGTCCGATTTCATGTTGCGATGCCGGGTGAAATTGTTTTACCTTTGAATTGTTGAACGAGGTGGCGAAATTAGTAAAATTATTCGTATTTTTGCACAGATACGGATGTTTATATCGGCATCCGGAATTTTTACGGAACATTAATATTTTGCATCATTATGATTACATTCGGTTTCAGACATAAATACAGCGGCGTGATCAGGGCGGCGATAGCTGTCCTGATAGGTTGTATCATGATTATCCGTCCGGGCTCGTCCCTGATTTTCCTCGTCAAGGTCATTGCCGCCATCCTGGTGGCATCGGGCATAGTGTCGTTGGTCTACGGATTGGTGAACAGGCGTGCGGGAGGCCTCGGGCTCATGATATTCAACACCATAGTCAACATCCTCATTGGCGTGCTCATATTCAGTTTCCCGGAGGAGGTGGCCGGTTTCGTCACCATCCTGATAGGTATTGCACTTATCGTTTTCGGCCTGTTCCAGATAGTGGCCATGGCGAGTGCAGCGAGTTTCGTCGTCCTGGGTTTCTGGACATTCATCCTGCCGGTGATGTGCACCCTTGGCGGCACCCTTGTCCTTCTGAATCCGTTCGGCACGGCATCGACACTGACTCTGATAGCGGGCATAGCCGTGCTTGTCTACGGCATTTCAGAGCTGTTTTCGTCATGGAAGATGGCGCGCGCCATGCATGAGTATGAAATAAAGTTCCCGTCATCTGAGCCGGGTGCGACCCGCAAGGGCAAGGACGGCATCGACTACAGCAGCGCAAAGGATGCCGAGTTCGAAAAGGCGGATGATAAATGATTCCCCGGGAAACAGTCGACAAAATACTCGATTCGGCCCAGATCGTGGATGTCGTGGGCGACTTTGTCTCACTCAAGAGGCAGGGAGCCAATTTTATTGCCTGCTGCCCGTTCCACAACGAGAAGACACCTTCTTTCTACGTTTCTCCGGCAAAGGGAATATACAAATGTTTCGGATGCGGCAAGTCGGGCACCGCGGTGGGTTTCGTCATGGAACACGAGAACCTCTCGTATGTGGATGCCCTTAAATTCCTTGCCAGGAAATACCATATTGAAATAGTCGAAAAGGAGGAGACTGCCGAGGAAATCGCCCTCAGGCAGCGCAGTGAAAGCCTGCTCCTCGTTTCCGAATATGCCGCGAAGTTTTTCCGGGAATGCCTGCACAACGACGAGAAGCAGACAGGCTATGCCTATTTCAAGACCCGCGGACTGGAAGATGCCACCATCGAGAAATTCGGTCTGGGCTGGGCGCCGGCGGACAGGTCAGCATTGTCGAAAGCGGCCAGGAAAGCGGGCTACAAGGAGGAATTCCTGATAGATACGGGTCTGTGCTACAAGAGGGATGACGGGACTGTGACGGACCGTTTCCATGAACGGGCCATGTTCCCGATACATTCTCCCGGCGGCCGCGTGATAGCTTTCGGCGGCAGGACACTGAAGTCGGACAAGACGGTGGCCAAATACGTGAATTCTCCCGAGACGGAAATCTATGTCAAGAGCCGTTCCCTGTACGGGATATGGTTTGCGCGCAGCGAGATTGTCCGTCAGGACAAATGTATCCTTGTCGAAGGCTATCTGGACGTTATCTCCATGCATCAGCTCGGCATCTGCAACGTAGTGGCTTCGAGCGGCACTTCCCTGACCGTGGAGCAGATACGCCTCATCCGGAAATATTCAGAAAACGTCACCATCATATATGACGGGGATTCGGCGGGCATAAAGGCTGCGCTCCGCGGGATAAATCTTGTGCTGAAGGAGGGGCTGAACGTCAAGGTGGTGCTTCTGCCAGACGGAGATGATCCGGATTCCTTTTCGAGGAAGCATACCTTGGGCGAGGTGCAGGAGTTCCTTAAAGGGCATGAGCAGGATTTTATCGGATTCAAGTCCGACATACTGCTGGCGGAGGCAGGCAGCGACCCTTTGAAAAAGGCCAACCTGATAAACGACATAGCGGATACCGTCGCGATGATTCCTGATCCGGTGAAACGGTCTGTCTATGCGGAGACATGCAGCGAAAAGTTCAATATTTCCTCCCGGATACTTTTCGACAGGATAAAGTCGGCAAGGCGCGAAATGCTGTTGGCTGACAAACGGCAGGAGGAGACCCGGAGGCGGCGGGAAGAACTGGCGTCCGAACTTGGAAACAGGGGGGAAGGGGCCCGGACAGGGAGTTTGGTGCCGGACGCGGTCCCGGCAATGAAAGAGGTCGTGAAACTTGACGATCCGTTTCTTGCGCCCTGCGAGAAGGAACTGCTCGATTTCATAGTAGAGCACGGCAGGACGCCGTTGGAGTTCGACAGGGATTCGTCTTTTTTCACGGAGGGCGGGAGTCCAGATACCGTGGCGGAGTTCATAGACAATGCCCTGGCTGTGGACGGAGTGGTTTTCGGCAATACGGCATACCGGAAAGTGTATGACAGTTATTTCAGCATGTACGATGAAGGCCTGTCGCAGGAACAGA
>CALUQC010000132.1 GCA_944322805.1 uncultured Bacteroidales bacterium
AAGCACGCTTCCGCACGGTACTGTTCGATCTGGCTTTGTGAAAGTTCTTCGGAGGCCTTGTTTATGCCTTCGATGATGGTATTGGCGCGAGCCACGGTCTCGTAAAAACGTTTGTAATGTCTTTCCGTGTCGCCCCAGGTGGAAGAGACCTCTCCTTTCAGATAGTCGTAAACATATTCGCGCTGCTGATAGTCGTCGGTCCAGCGGTCGGAGTTATAAAGACGGTAGGCGTCGAAATACCAGTAGTTTTCGCCATACAGTTCATTCAGAGCCATCTCCACCTCCTGTGCGTTCGAAAACCAGTTCTCGGACGAGCCGTCCGTCAGCGGGTTGAGATTCAGATCCACGCAGCCCGACACGACGAAAACTCCTGCAATAAATGATATTATCGTTTTTTTCATTGTCTTAGAATTTAATGGATACACCGAAATTGAATGTTCTCGCTATGTAGGCATTGTATGCGGCTTCCGGGTCCCAGCCCTGCGGGAATCCGTCGATGGATACGGGATCGGTCACTGATACATACAGGCGCAGATTGTCTATCTTGGCCTTGTTCACCCATTTCTTCGGGAATGTATATCCGAGAGTGATGTTCTTGATACGGAAATAAGCTCCGTTTATCAGCCAGAAGTCGCTTGCCTCATAGTTGTAGGAGTTCTCGGACCCGGATTTCTGCTGTGAAAGTCTCGGGAAACGTGCCTGAGCATTCTGCTCGTCGGTATTGTAATAGCTGAAATAGTTGCCGTCGAGGAAACTCGGGAAAGTATGCCATGCCGCAGTATGGAATACCATGCCCTGGGACATCTTGACCAACTGTTTTCCGACGCCGTTGAAAATCAGAGAGAAGTCAAACCCCTTGTAGTCAAGGGCAATACTTCCTCCGAAAACGTAGCGTGGAAGAGAGCCTCCGAGCAGTACGCGGTCGTACTCAGGAGTGATCTCACCGTCAGGTACGCCGTCCGGACCGCTGATATCCACGAACTTGACATCTCCCACCTCAACTGCATCGTTGAGTTTGGCGGAATTCGCCAGATCGTCCTCTGACAGGAAAAGCCCGTCGGAAACATAACCGTACCATTCGTTGAATTCGGAGCCTTCCATTATCACCTGCTCCCCGTCAATCACGACACCGGAAAGATTTCCCATTATGGAGCGGTAGTCGCTCACGTTCGCGTTTATCGAATAGTGAAAATCGCCTATATTGTCTTTCCAGCCTAATGAAAGCTCCCAGCCGCGGGTGTACATCGTACCTGCATTCTGGCTCGGATTCGAATAACCGAGCAGATCAGGAATCTCGAGATCGAGCAGCATGTCTTCGGTGACCTTCCTGTAATAGTCGAAAGTCAGGGAAAGACGGCTATCGAACAACGTGGCATCCAACCCCACATCCCATGTCTTGGTCGTCTCCCATGAAATATCATTGATGTTATAGGCGGTCTGGGCTGCGGTCATCTGCGAGACCGGCTCGCCGTTATTGTCCATCAGGACATTCCCGAGATTCATTATGGCCTGGTACGGGTATGTGCCTATGCGCTCGTTCCCGAGTGTTCCGTAGGAAGCCCTCAGTTTCAGGAAGCTGAGTACATTTCCGACCCCTGCCATCCACGGCTCCTCAGTGATGACCCAGCCTGCGGAAACAGACGGGAAAGTCCCCCAGCGGTAGTTCTTGTGGAATCTTGAAGAAGCATCCCTGCGGACATTTGCCTGAACAAGGTATTTGTGTCTGTAGTCGTATGCTATACGTCCGAAATATGAGATATATGCCAGTTCGGAAGCTGCCCCTGATACGGCCACGTAGTCTGCAGGAGCCCTGTCGAGATACGGGAAGCCAGTCAGTTCGAATCTGTCTCCCGAGCCGCTCATGGTCTCGTGATGATAGTAGTAATCCTCGTAACCGATCATTGCGGAAATGTTGTGTCCGTTTCCGACAGTCACGTTGTAGTTTGCCGTAAGCTGTTTCGTAATCGTCAGGGCATCATTCCTGTCTTCGGCAAGGGAAGTGGTCTCATGTCCGGAAACATACCCGAGGGCGACTGTAGGGTCTGTCGGGGAATAGTACTGGAGCTGGGCATTGTAGTCCTTGACCTTGGTAATATTCAGGTTTGGCGAGAAAACTCCCGTAATCACCAAATTCTTGACCGGCTCTATCTCAAGGCCTATCCTTGCCCTTGCCTGTGCTGTCCACGTGTTCACATATCCGCCTTCCTCGATGACATACGCCGCATTGTTTCCGTTATGCCCTTCTCCGAATCTGCCGTCTTCCCAGTATGCGGCCTTGTTCGGACCGTACAGATAAGCACCCTGCAGAGGGTTGGTCTGCGGAGCAGTGTTGAAGGTGCGTCTGAGCCTGACATCGGCAAACGCCCTGAGGAATTTGGTGATGCGGATATCGTTGTTTACGGAAATATTGAATACCGTATAATCCCTGTTCTTGTAAAGTGCCTGGGTATTCTCGTAGGTAAATGACGCATTGGTCTTTACGACATCATTGCCGTAGGCGACGGATACATTGTGCTTGTGCGCCGGAGCCCATTTTTTCAGCAGGACATCTTTCCAGTCCGTGTACGGGTAAGTATCCGGATCGAGATTGTGATACATCATGTAGTTGTCGATGTATTCCCTGGAATATATGGAATATTCCTGTCCCGGAATATTGCCGCCGTCATTCCAGGAAATCTCGTTCTGCATTTCGAAGAAGCGGGTCAGAGAGACGGTCTCGGGAAAACGGGTCGGAGTGATGACACTGAAATTTCCGTTGTAGGTCACGGAAAGCTGCCCGTTCTGCGCACGTTTGCTCGTCACCAATATAACGCCGGCTGCCGCACGGGATCCGTAGATGGAAGCGGATGCCGCATCTTTCAGGACAGTGATGTTTTCGATGTCCTCGGCATTTATCTGGTCTATGGAAGAAATCGGGACTCCGTCTAAAATGATGAGAGGGTCGGAATCGCTCATCGTGGTGACGCCGCGCACCCTGATGGTGGCGGAAGCTCCCGGAAGTCCGCTCGTTCGGGTGACCTGAAGGCCTGGAATCGTTCCCTGAAGAGCCTGGGAGACATTGGTTGCATTGATTTTGACAAGGCCCTCGCCTTCAGTACTTCCTACGGCACCGGTAAGGTCCTTCTTTTTCATGGAGCCGTAACCGATGACTACGGATTCCTCCAGCTGGCTTATATCCTGGGAGAGTTCTATGTCAAGATGCAGATTGCTCCCCGGAACAATGATTTTTTCCACATCCCTGTACCCTATGCAGGAATATACGATGTGTCTGTGGTCTCCTGAAAATTCAAGGAGATAGTTTCCGTCCACATCCGTCACTGCTCCGGCCGACTTGTTGCCGGTGACTAAAACGGATCCTCCGATGACAGGCTCACCGGTCTCTGCGTCAGTCAGACGCCCTGAAATGACTGTTGTGGTCTCC
>CALUQC010000133.1 GCA_944322805.1 uncultured Bacteroidales bacterium
CATCGCAGAACGAAGATACCGCACCAAGAAGTCTCAACGATACGCTGTGCAACGCCATGTCCGCCGTTCCCGCGACCGAGGATATGGACAGGATGATCAGGAAGTATCTGGACCAGTGGGAAATAAAGGGAGCGTCTCTTGCCGTCATGAGAAACGATTCCCTGCTTTATGCGAAGGGGTACGGCTATGCCGACAAGGAGGAAGACGAAGAAATGACTCCCGGCCATATCCTGCGGATGGCTTCCGTGTCCAAGCTGATAACGGCCACAGGAATCATGATACTGAAAGAAAGAGGGCTTCTGAGCCTTCAGGATACGGTTTTCGGGCCGAGGGGTATTCTGAACGACTCCATTTACACGGCTGCCATCAGGGAAAAAAGCAAATTCGGCATCACCGTGGAACAGCTGCTCAGGCATCAGGCAGGCTTCACGAACAGCCGGGGAGACCCCATGTTTTCCACCCGCGACATCATCAGGCAATTCAGGCTGCCAGGACCTCCGGATCATGAGACCCTTGTCAGATGCGTCCTGACCAGGCCGCTCGGATATCAGCCGGGAAGCTGGCAGAGATACTCGAACTTCGGCTATCTGCTCCTGTCCATGATCATAGAAAAGGTAAGCGGATGCGGATACGAGGAATTCATAAAGGAGAACGTGCTGGAGCCTGCGGGGTGCTACGACATGCACATCGCCAACAACTATTACGAAGAAAAATATCCAAATGAAGCAAGGTATTACATGCAGTCCGGCTCGGAGCCTTGCGAAGAATACAATCTGAGCGGAAGGATGGTGGAACGGTGCTACGGAGGGAACGACATTCACGGACTTTCGGGGGCCGGGGCATGGTGCGGCTCCGCTGCCGAACTCAGCCGTTTCGTGGCCGCCGTTGACGGAAAGCCTGAGGTGCCCGATATAATTTCGAGGGAAAGTGTGGATGAAATGACGGAGTATTTCGACTCCGAAACATTTTCCCTGGGCTGGAACGACACGAAACCGACGGGAGAATGGACCCGCACGGGGACCCTCGGAGGCACGAGCGCCCTTGTAAAGTATTTCCCAGACGGGGAATGCTGGACGATGATTACCAACACGAGTACGTGGAAAGGACCGGGATTCACGAAAAACACGGAAAGCCTGTTCAGAAAATGCAGGGAACTCTACGGAAAGGACCTCCCTGCGCAGGACCTGTTCCGCCTGAATCAACCCGAATAAAAACCGGCATGACCGGGAAATACCCCCTGGGCGGTCATGCCGGGCTTGTCGGACATCTGCTTATTGAATGCCCTGATAATATTTCACCGGCATCTTTCCGGAAAGGACGGCATAGCCGTTTTCCGCGAGGGAATCCATCTCGTTGCCTCCGGGATAAACCTTCACCGGCGCTATGAAAGATATTCTTCCGGAGATTTTTTCCATGAGGGAAGCATTCCACGCAATACCTCCGGTGAGGATTATCACATCCACCTTCCCGCTCACATCGGCCGACAAGGATGCAATATACTTTGCAATGCTCAGGCAGAAGCCTTCCACGAACATCGCCGCCTCCTCATCGCCTGCTTCTGCCTTTTCGGCTATGCTGCGGAAATCATTCGTCCCGAAATAGGCGACGGCCCCTCCCCTGCCCACAAGTTTCCTCTTGATTTCCTCCTTCGTATATTTTCCGCTGAAACACATTTCTATCAGCGGGAACGCAGGGACAGTACCGGCTCTTTCCGTGCTGAGCGGCCCGTCTCCGCCCAAAGCATCATTGGTATCGATAATCCGGCCGCCACTGTGCAGGGTGACGGACGTGCCTCCTCCGATATGGGCGACTATGGCCGTGACATCTTCCGGATTCCTGCCTTCCGCTTCCGCATAATGCCTCACCACTGCACGCGAATTCAGCGCATGACACAACGGTCTTCTCCGGAATTCGGGAATACCTCCGAGCTTGGCCTCCGGAATCATTTCGTCAGCCATGGGAGGATCCGCAATACAGGCGCGGCATACCCCGGGGATACCTTTCCCGGCCCTTTCCTCATTGGCATATCCGGCTATGGTCGCAGCGATAAGTCCGCACAGGTTGCAGGCATGCACCCCGTTCCGGCAAGCCCGCAAGGCTTCCTTCAGCGGGTCCGTAATCTCATAGACTCCGGTCTCTATCGGAGTGACAAGCCCGGAACGTGCCATGACCACATCTATTTCTGAAAACCGGATACCTTTGGATACAAGAAACTCCGTAATGGTGGACAGTCTCATGGACTCCTGCTCCATTACAGAGTCGAATCCGGATAATTTTTCAAGGTCGTGAAGGATATTCTCCTCAAATACCTTCACGCCTGAATCATAATATCCTATCTTGGTCGAGGTCGATCCGGTGTTCAATGCCAAAATCACACCTGACATACGGACACCTATTTGGCAGACATGGCTGCAATAGCGATGGAATTAAGTTTGGTATCTATGCTGTCCGCCCTGCTCGAAAGCACGCAAGGCACTTTCGCTCCCACGACCATTCCGGCCTGCTTTACATCTGCTGCCAGCTTGGAATTCGTCTTGTAGAATACATTTGCAGACTCTATGTTAGGGAAAAGCAGGCAATCCGCATCACCTGCGACAGGACTTACAAGATGCTTGATCTCCACAGATTCCTGGTCTATGGCTACATCGAGTGCCAGAGGTCCGTCGGCGATGCAGCCCTTGATCTCGCCCCTTTCCACTTTCTTGGCCAGCACGGCAGCTTCCACGCAGGCCGGCATCTTCTCGAGCATCTGCTCGGTAGCCGCGATTATGGCTACTTTCGGGCAGGCTATGCCCATGGCATGAGCCGTATTCACAAGATAGCCCAGCATGGCTTTCTTCTGTCCGAGGTCAGGAAGAGGAATCACAGCCATGTCGCTCAGGAAAATAAGTTTGTGGTAATTCGGATTCTGTATCACGGACACGTGGCTGAGGACGGCCTTCGGAGGAAGGAGTCCCGTCTCCTTGTTCAGGATGGCCCTCATGAATTTGTCCGTGCTGCAAAGCCCCTTCATAAGAATATCGCCCATACCCTGGTTTACCATGGTCACGGCCTGTGTGACTGCCGGAAGTTCGGAAGGGTTGTGCATTATGGTGAACTTGGTGATATCGATTCCTTCCTTCTCGCATTGCTCCCTGATCATGTTTTCATCACCGACGAGAGTTGCGTCTATCATTCCGAGATCCACAGCCTTGCTCGCCGCAGATATGGTATGGCCGTCCACGGCCCAGGCCGCTACCATTCTCTTTTTGGCACCCCTGCCTGCAAGTTCGGCAAAGATGTCTTCAAATTTCGTAAACATCTTATCTTGAGTTTTATTGGTTATTTTCATTGACGATATGCATCGTATCCTGTGCTATCACGAGTTCTTCGTTCGTGGTGATAACAGCCACCTTGACTTTCGAATCAGGCAAGGAAATCAGGGTGTCCTTTCCGGTTGCCACATTGGCCTCATAGTCGAATTTCAGTCCGAGGTAGGAAAGATTCTCGCATACGCGGCGGCGGAGACGGCTGTTGTTTTCTCCTATGCCTCCGGTAAATACGATCAGGTCCACGCCGTTCATCACAGCCGTATAGGCACCGATGTATTTCGTGATATCGTACACTAGCTTCTTCAAAGTCAGCTTCGCCTTCTTGTCCCCGGCATTGGCCGCGTCATTCAGGTCGCGTGCATCCGAAGAAATGCAGGACAGGCCCAGGAAACCGCTTTTCTTGTTCAGTATGTCGTGTATCTGTTCTTTCGTCAGATTCTCCTTTTCCTGAAGATACGTCACTATCTCAGGGTCGATACAGCCGCACCTCGTCCCCATGATGATGCCCTCGAGAGGGGTAAAGCCCATGGAAGTGTCGATGGATTTGCCGTTGGCGATAGCCGTAATGGAACTTCCGTTGCCGAGATGGCAGGTAATGATCTTTGAATTTTCCAGATCGAGTCCAGTGAATCTGGCACCCTTTGCCGAAACGTATTTATGGCTCGTCCCGTGAAATCCGTATCTGCGAATCCTGTATTTTTCATAATATTCGTATGGCAGGGCATACATGTAGGCATAGGACGGCATCGTCTGGTGAAAAGCGGTATCGAACACGGCGACCTGGGGCACGGTAGGAAGGACCTCAGATACGGCCTTGATACCCAACAGATTGGCCGGATTATGCAACGGTGCTATGTCGCAGCACTTTTCTATCTGCGCGATGACAGTATCGTCAATCAGCTTGCTGCAGAAGAATTCCTCGCCTCCGTGCACCACACGGTGTCCTACGGCTTCGATGTCTTCAAGAGTGGACAGCACACCGAACTCCTTGTCCAGCAATGCGTCAAGCACGACTTTTATGCCCACGGTATGATCCGGAATCGGCATCTCCTTTACGTATTTTTCTTTCCCGACGGTCTGATGCTTGATGCAGCCTGCATCCATTCCGATTCTTTCGACAAGGCCTTTTGCCATCAGGTCGAATACTTCGTCGCTCTTCATATCGAGAAGCTGATACTTCAGAGACGAACTTCCACAATTCAAAACAAGGATAATCATATTATATAAAATAAATTGTAATCTGACAGTATTTTTCCGAAAACAACGCAAAGTTATAAAAATAATGAGTATTTTAGCAAAAATTCAATAGTTGTTTATCTAATTTCGGAAAAAATGGTAGAGGGGAAAGAATCCGTGCTGTACGCATTGCCATTTTGCGCCGGTACCGTTACCGGAATTTTCCTTTGCGGCAGCGGAATCATCAGTCCGGCAGCTCCGTATGCAGCGGCTTCGGTGTCCATGTGCGCAGGGTCGGGAGCCGCCGCCCTGCTTGCGGTATGCAGGGACAGGCTCGGGGACCGTATGAAATATTGCATCATGGCTGCGGCCGTATTTTTCTGCGGACTGTTCTGCTGGTCGAATCACAGCATTATCGGGCTTTCTTCCGGCGGAGACGCTCCGACCATGGCGGAAAGAATCACCGCTCCCGCGGCAGCATGGCTGAAATCAGGCATCGATTCACTGCCTTTGGAAGACCGCGGCAGCAACGCCCTCATAAAGGCTTTGGTTACCGGAGACAAGTCCGATGTGCCGCCCTCCACAGCAAAGGCGTTCAGGGACAGCGGGGCTTCGCACATTCTCGCCCTGTCCGGCATGCACTTGGCCGTTATCTATCTTGTACTGACCAAAATATTGGCCGTATTCGGCCATACGTGGAAGCTCCGCCGGGTCAGGTTTTTCCTCATCATTATTTCCACGCTTTTCTATTCGGTGATGACCGGCTCTTCCCCGTCCATAGTCCGGGCATTCCTGTTCATCCTGCTCAGGGAAACAGCCATCCTGACAGGGCGGAAAGCAAATCCGGCCAATATACTGTGCTTCTCCCTGACGATACAGGGAGCATTGAGCCCGCCGGTCATGACTTCCGCCAGTTTCCAGCTGTCGTACCTGGCCATGTGCGGGATTTATTTCCTGTACCCCGCGCTGAGCGGGATTTACCCGGCCGGGGTCCCGGTCCTGAAAAAAGTATGGGACAGCGCAGCCATGTCCATTGCCTGCCAGGCGTTTACCGGTCCGCTGGCTTGGCTGCTTTTCGGCTCGGCTCCATTATATTTCATCATTACGAACATGATAGCCGTGCCGCTTACTTCCGCGCTGATGCCGGCCGCCCTCGCCGCCGTATTCCTGAACAGTCTCGGATGGTGCCCGGACTTCGTGTTCACGGGCATGGACCGGTGCTGCCGGCTTGTGGTGTGGTGTCTTGAGGTCATATGTTCGCTGCCAGGCCCGTGATACGGCAGCCGGGGCGTGTCCCGGGAAACCGGTTACATAGGGTCGAGGACAAGCCCCGGAGAGGTCCAGGTTTCGAGGACGCCGTCTTTCTCATAAACCAGACATGCTTCAAGGTCCGGACGGGACTGGATGAATTCCATGGACTTCTCGAGCCCGATGACCATGCAGTAGGTGGCCAGCGCATCCGCCTCGGCGGCATTCTTCGCTATCACCGTCGCGCTGAGCAGGGAATGCGTCACCGGATAACCGGTCAGGGGATCGATGGTGTGGGCGTATTTCTTTCCGTCCTTTACGTAAAACTTGCGGTAGTTTCCGGACGTGACCACTCCGCACGGCTCCGGCCCCGCCCTGAATATGCCCTGCAAATCCTGTCCGGGGATATTGTTGCCGTCCACAGGCCTGTCAAGACCGATTCCCCATGGCCTGCCAGAAGGATTGAGCCCCTCGCAGTATATTTCCCCGCCCACATCCACGAGCATGCGGTCCGCTCCGACAGAGTGCAGGTATTCCGCCACAATGTCACAAGAGTAGCCCTGGGCTATGGCGTTGAAATTCAGCCGGGGAAGGCTTTTGCCTGATGCCGCTGAGCCGTTGTCCGCATTGCCGGCAGCCGCTTCCGGCAGCAGAATCATCTCGGATGATGTGAATCCTTCCGAATCCACCGTCAAGGTATCCGAAAGTCTGTCCATCCCGACAGAAGCCAGTATCGAAGCTATCTTCTCCGGAGAAGGCAGGCTGTCCGCCGTGAAACCGAAGCCCCAGACATCGAAAAGCGGGGCGGAAGACACGTCGAAACTCCCTCCTGTCTCGTCGTAATACCTGTGCGAGATTTCGTAGAGGTCCTTGAAAATATTGTCCGGCAGGACACGCTCCCCGGCGTTGAAACGGCTCAGTATCGACCCTTTGTTGTATCCTGACACTGAATTGTTTACAGCTTCAAGCACCGAATCTATCCCCTCCTTTATCTTTTCCGGACGCATCCTTATCCTGCCGTCCGCGCCTTCCAGGTCCACCTTTACCGAATATGTGCCGCCCTGTGCATAGCCCGTGATGGCGATGAACCTGTCTCCGGAAGTGCAGGCAGCCGCCATAAGACAGCATGACGCGAGAATCAACCCTTGAATTTTCATTTCCTTGTGATATTTATGCTAATTTATGCAAAAAATCCAATATCTTTGTATGATTTGACTTTTTATACGGACGAATTTTTTCAGAAAAATGAAAATTGCAGGAAATACGGGAAAGATTCTCTTGATAGCGGCTGCTGTCGCCGCAATGGCAGGCTGCAAGAAGGATGACGACGAGACGGAGACCCTGCCGTCACTGAGCGGGTCGCTGCGTTTCAACGTAGAGGAATATCTCGGGAAAAAAGCCACGGTAGTCATCGAGCCGACAGGCGTGACTCACCCGGAAGGGAAAGGAATAGGGTATTCATGCAGCGCATCATGGCTGGATGAATCCATAACGCTGAAAGAAGAAGGCTCGGACTCGTTCATAGAGGAGAACAAGACACTGACGCTTCCGGACGAGATAGGCACATACACCATCAGCTGCACGGCATCCGCCTCGGGATATTATTCCACAACTTCGACCAAATATGTTACAGTGGTGGATCCGGCAGAAAACGAGACGCTGAAAGACATGCAAAAGGGATATGACTCGGTCACGTATCCGGAGGGCGCAGGAGTGACCGACAGGGACGGGAATGAATACAGGACCGTCACCATCGGGCAGTATGAGTGGATGGCGTCTAATCTCGCCTACAAGGGAAAAGACCTGGAAGAGGCCGGGACGATAACCGATTCATTGGGAATAGCCTATGCCAACTGCGACGCCATGTCCGACATTTTCGGAAGGTACTACACGTGGGAGGAAATCTCAAGTACGGAATACAACATATGTCCTGACGGATGGGAAGTTCCCGATGCCGGCGCATGGATGGATATGGCCAATACCCTGTCGGGCAACAAATTCACCGATGCCATTGCTCCGTTCGAGAGAATAGCTGGCAAGATGATGGTGGATGCGCAGTTCAACGCCGAGGACAATTTCATGTGGGAATACGAGCCGTGGATGAACAGCGGCATGGAGGACGGCGGGCTGAGCGGAGTGTCCGGTCTGGCCGTGATACCTTGCGGATTCGCTTCCATATCCCTGCAGGGAATATATGACACATCCGACCCGGACAAGGAGCCCGAAACCGTAAAGGTAGGCTCTTTCGACTCGGCATTCTCATACGCGGCATTCTGGGTGGCGCCTGATGCCGGCTCGGCAGCGGACGGAGACAAGGCTTATTACAGATACATCCATAACATGACGAACAGTCTCCAGATAAATTCTGCACCGAAAGACTCATTCGGAGCATCTGTGCGCTGCGTCAGGAAAAACCCTTAACGATTATCCATTAAGAATCATGAAAAAGGCACTGATTATTATCGTGGCTGTCATGGCAGTCATCGCCATCTGGGCCGTAACAGGCTACAACGGGCTCGTTTCCGGAGAAGAAAAGGTCAGGGCTGCATGGTCACAGGTAGAAAACGTTTATCAGCGGAGGCTCGACCTGATCCCGAATCTCGTAGCCACAGTGAAAGGATATGCACAGCACGAGCAGGGCACATTAGAGAGCGTGGTGGCTGCACGTTCGAAAGCGACGCAGATCTCGGTGGACCCGAACATGCTCACGGAAGAAAGCATAGCCGAGTTCCAGGAAGCCCAGGGCGAAATAGGAGCGGCTCTCGGAAGACTTCTCGCCATATCGGAAAACTATCCGGACCTGAAAGCCAACCAGAATTTCATGGAGCTGCAGGCCGAACTTGCCGGTACGGAAAACAGGATAGCGACGGAACGCCGCAAATACAATGAATCGGCAAGGGCATACAATACCATGGTCCGCAGATTCCCGAGAAATATCCTCGCATCGATGTTCGGCTTTTCCCAGAAGGGCTATTTCGAGTCGGACGACAATGCCGCGGCAGCACCCAAAGTGGAATTCTGACGATACTGGAATTAAGGCAAGTCATACGCCATGCGCAAATTCTTGAAATTCATAGCTGCCGCGGTATCGGTCCTGATGCCGGCGACATTGGCGGCCATCCCTGAAAGGCCGTATCCGCCGCGGTTGGTCAATGACTTCGCAGGTATTTTCAGCCCCGTGCAGAAAAATACCCTCGAACGCAGGCTTTCGGCTTTTGCTGACTCCACTTCCAACCAGATCACAGTGGTGACGGTAACGGACCTGGAGGGCAGTTCCGCAGCCGAATACGGCACGGAAATCGGCATCCGCTGGGGTGTCGGCTCAGGGAAATTCGACAACGGAATCGTCGTCTTAGTCAAGCCGAAGACTGCCGGAACAGACGGGGAAGCCAATATCAGCGTCGGATACGGGCTTGAAGGAGCCATTCCGGACAGTTATGCTAAGCGAATCATTGAGAATGAAATGATTCCCGCGTTCAGGTCCGGAGACTACTACACTGGAGTGGACAAGGCCTGTACGGTACTGATGAAGCTGGCTTCCGGAGAAATCTCCGAATATGGAGGGTCTCCCGGAGAGGATATGCTGATCGTTTTATTTACGATTCTCTTCATAATCATACTGGTCGCCATTCTGTCGAAGAACAAGGGAGGCGGAAAGAACAACGGAAACCGAGGCGGCGGGAGGAAACGTATCATAGACGATGACTTCACCAGAGGACTGATCATAGGAAGCCTCCTGAACAGCGGAAGCGGGAACTGCGGAAGGAACAGCGGCAACGGTTACGGAGGAGGTTTCGGCGGCTTCGGAGGAGGTGATTTCGGAGGAGGCGGAGCTTCGGGACGCTGGTAAATTAACGTCAGTTCGACGAATTTATGTTGCTCAGGACCAGGGAATTCGTCGAACAGTCGTTAAGGATTTCTTCGAAATCCCGATTTCCTAAACCCCAGTCGCTGTGGCGACAGCCCCTTTTCAAGGGGCGCCACCCCCATTCGCCCCCTCGCCGGGGGCCCGTCGCAGGACTTTTGTCCTGCTCCTCAGAGGAAGTTCGATGATTAATTCATCGAACTCACGTTAATGTTTCAGGAAACGGTCGATATCGGCGGCCGCCCGGCGTCCGGATGCAATGCATCTTACCACGAGGCTCGCCCCGGTGGCGGCATCTCCCGCAATAAATACGTTTTCGGGATATGCCGGATGCTCCGGTTTCAGAAATCCCATGGCTATGAGCACCATGTCGGTCTTGATGATTTCCTTCCTGCCGGTAGCCTTCATTATCGGCCTGCCTCCGCCGGGAGCCGGCTCCCATGTCACTTCCTCTACTTCGGCTCCGGTAATATTCCCGCTGCCGTTCCCCTTGAATCCGACAGTGTTCAGACACCATCTCCTGATGCAGCCTTCCTCATGGCTGCTGCTCGTTTTCAGCACAACGGGCCATTGCGGCCACGGGGTTGCAGGATTTTCTCCTACCGGAGGTTTTGGCATGATTTCTATCTGTGTCACGCCGGCCGCTCCCTGCCTGATGGCCGTACCGATGCAGTCGCTTCCGGTGTCGCCTCCGCCTATGACCAAAACTTTTTTGCCTTTGGCACTGATGCGTTCCTCTTTCGGGAAAGTCTGGCCTGCAAGCACCCTGTTCTGCTGGGACAGCATTTCCATGGCCGTATGGATTCCTTTCAGATCCCGCCCCGGTACATTCAGGTCTCTTGCTTGCGGCGTTCCGGTGCATATGCAGTAAGCATCGAAGCCTTCCGGAAGTTTCCCGACATCGATGCGGCACCCGGTCTTGAACACAATGCCTTCGGCGGTCATGACGGCTAACCTCCTGTCAATGATGGCCTTGTTCAGCTTGAAGTTCGGAATGCCGAAGCGCAGCAGGCCGCCGGCATATTCGTCTTTTTCATAGACCGTGACCTCGTAGCCTTTCCTGTTCAGCTGATTCGCCGCCGCCAGTCCCGCAGGCCCTGAGCCAATGACGGCCACTTTCCTGCCGTTTCTGGCCCGGGTGTGCGGCTTGACATATCCTTCCCGGAATGCCGCTTCTATGACGGCGGCCTCGTCTTCGCGTATCGTTACCGGTGCATCTGCCGTCAGTTTCAGGACGCAGCTTTTTTCGCACAGGGCAGGGCAGACTCTTCCCGTAAATTCCGGAAAGTCATTGGTAAGGGACAGAATCTCGTATGCTTCTTTCCACCTGCCGCGGTACATGGCATCCTGAAATTCGGGAGGCCTGTTTCCGAGAGGGCATGCCCAGTGGCAGAACGGAACGCCGCAGTCCATGCATCTGGATGCCTGGAGTTTCCTGTCACTTGTATTCAGGGTCTGTTCCACTTCTCCGAAGTCCAGTATCCTGTCGTGTATTGGACGGTATCCCGCCTCTTGTCTCGGTACCGTCAGAAATGCTTTTGGATTTCCCATAATTACGTAATAGAAATTAATAATCGCGCTGCACTTCGGCTATTTTCTGTTGCAGTTTTTTCATTTGCTCTTCGGCAAGCACCCTCTTGTATTCGATAGGCGTCACCTGAATGAACTCCTCCACGTATCTGCCCCAGTTGTCAAGCATTGTCCTGGCTAACTGTGAGCCGGTGAACAGGTAGTGCTGCCTGATGAGTTCATGAAGCTCCTTGCGGGAGGCTGAATCTTCGAGCAGAGACAGTTCCACCATTTCCATGTTGCAGAAATAGTCGAAACGTCCGTCCTTGTCCCAGACATATGCGAGACCTCCGCTCATTCCCGCAGCGAAATTCCTTCCCGTTTCTCCGAGCACTACCACCCGTCCTCCGGTCATGTATTCGCAACAGTGGTCGCCGGCCCCCTCGACTACCGCTACTGCTCCGGAGTTCCTGACGGCAAATCGCTCTCCGACCCGCCCGTTGATGTAGACTTCGCCGGATGTGGCTCCGTACAGCAGAGTATTCCCTGCAATGGTGTTCTTTTCCGCATCGAAATCGCTCCTGACAGGCGGACGCACTGAAATCCGGCCTCCGCTCAGCCCCTTGCCAAGATAGTCGTTCGCTTCGCCTTCAAGCCTGAAACTTACCCCGTGTGCGAGGAAAGCTCCGAAACTCTGTCCCGCCGAGCCCTTGAACTTTATCTCGATGGTATCGTCCGGCAGTCCTGCATTCCCGTATCTGGCGGCGATGACCCCGGAGAGCATTGCGCCGACGGCACGGTCGGTATTTGAAACGGCATACTCGAGAGAAATCTCCTTTTTCTTTTCTATCGCATCCTTCGCGGCTTCTATGATGGCGATATCGCGGACATTCTGGATGTCGTGTTTCTGCTCTGTGCTGTGACGTATGGCGGATTCGTTCCCCGTACGGAAAAGAAGTCCGGAAAAGTCTATTTTCGAAGCCTTCGACCCTTCCGGAGCCGGTACCGTCTCGATAAGGTCCGTCCTTCCGACTATGTCGTCCAGCTTGCGGAAACCCATTTCAGCCAGATATTCACGTACTTCGCGGGCTAAGAAACGGAAGTAGTTCACCACATACTTGTAGTGTCCCCGGAAATGTTTCCGGAGTTCGGGATTCTGGGTGGCAACGCCTACAGGACATGTGTTGGCATGGCATTTCCTCATCATTACGCAGCCCAGGACGATAAGTGCGGCGGTACCGAATGCGAATTCTTCCGCTCCGAGAAGCGCCATGGATATGATGTCTTTCCCGGTCTTGAGCTGGCCGTCGGTCTGAAGCCTGACCTGTCCTCTGAGCCCGTTCAGCACGAGTGTCTGCTGTGTCTCGCTGACTCCTATCTCAGGCGGAATCCCGGCATATCTCATGGATGATGCAGGCGATGCTCCGGTCCCGCCTTCCGCTCCGGATATGATTATTATGTCGGCCTTGGCCTTCGCCACTCCGGCGGCAATAGTGCCTACTCCGCTTTCAGATACTAACTTTACGCTGATCAGAGCCTTCGGATTGACGTTTTTCAGGTCGAAAATGAGCTGCGCGAGATCCTCGATGGAATAAATGTCATGGTGCGGAGGCGGCGAGATCAGCGATATTCCCGGAATCGAGTGCCGGGTGCGTGCAATGACTTCGTCGACCTTGAATCCAGGCAGCTGGCCGCCTTCTCCTGGCTTGGCTCCCTGGGCGACCTTGATCTGGATTTCATCTGCATTGACCAGGTATTCCGCAGTCACTCCGAATCGGCCGGATGCTATCTGCTTTGTCTTGCTGTTCAATGATATGCCGTCTTCCGTCCCGGAGAAGCGGGCGCTGTCTTCGCCGCCTTCTCCGGTATTGCTCCTGCTCCCGAGAAGATTCATTGCCATGGCAAGGGCTTCATGCGCTTCCTTGCTGATGGCTCCGAAAGACATGGCACCGGTCACGAAATGTTTCACGATGCTTTCTTCCGGCTCCACCTCCTCAATGGGAACGGGATTTTTCCTGAAACGGAAAAAGTCACGCAGGAATACAGGGGATTCCTTCTCATCGACAATCTTTGTGAATTCCTTGAATTTCAAATAGCTCCCTGTCCTGGTGGCAAGTTGCAGCATGCTGATGCTTTCGGGATTCCATGCATGTTTTTCTCCGTCCTTTCTCCAGGAAAACTGCCCGATATGCGGCAGTATTCCGAATTCGCCCTCCGGCTTGAATCCGCTGTTGTGGAATCTTATGCAGTCCGCGGCGATTTCCTTGAGACCGATACCTCCTATGGTCGATGCGGGGGTGTTGAAATAAGTCTTCAACAGTTCTTCTCCTATGCCCACGGCTTCGAATATCTTGGCTCCGCGGTATGACCTGATGGTGCTTATGCCCATCTTGCTCATGATTTTGTAAAGGCCTTTGCAGATGGCTTTGATATAGTTTTTCTCTGCCGTTTCATAGTTCATCTGTATCCGCTCCGACTTCACAAGGTCGTCCACCACGGCAAAAGCCATGTACGGATTGATGGCGCTGGCCCCGTATCCCATCAGCAGGGCAGCATGCATGACTTCACGTATTTCTCCGCTTTCGATTATCAGCGCGGTCTGCACTCTTTTCTGTACGGAAATCAGGTAATGGTGCACGGCGCTGACAGCCAGCAGGGACGGTATCGCCGCATGTCCGGCATCTGTCCCCCGGTCTGACAATATGATGTAGTTGACGCCTTCATCGACGGACTGTTCTGCCTGCCGGCAGAGATTTCCGAGCGCTTCGGAAAGGCCGGCCCTTCCTTTCGATACCTCGAATATCATCGGCAGCTTGACTGTCTTGAAACCTTTGTACCTGATGTTGCAAAGGATGTCCAGCTGGGTGTTGGTCAGCACCGGATGCGGCAGGCGCACCATTTTGCAGTGCTTTTCATCGGGCATCAGGATATTCATGCCCACTGCTCCGATATATTCGGTCAGCGACATCACGAGTTCTTCCCTGATAGGGTCTATGGCAGGATTGGTGACCTGGGCGAACTGCTGTCTGAAATAATTGAAAAGCAGCTGCGGCTTATCCGAAAGGACGGCTAAAGGCGTATCGTTCCCCATGGACGCAGTAGGCTCAGAGCCGGTCGTGCACATCGGCATGATGGTCCGTTCGATGTCTTCACGCGTAAATCCGAAGTTTCTCAGCAGCGCATCATAGTTGCTTACGCTGTTTTCCACCTTTCTGCCGCTTTTCAATGCATCGAGTTCTATCCTGTTGTCGGACAGCCATTGTCTGTACGGTTTAGACGAGGCGAGTTCCTGTTTCAGTTCCGCGTCATAGTGTATTACCCCTTCCTGAGTATCTACAAGCAGCATCTTGCCAGGCTGCAGACGTCCTTTCTCCTTTATTTCGTTAGGCTCGAAACTTATGACGCCGGCTTCGCTTGCCACGACCATCATGCCTGTCTTGGTGATGAGGTATCTGGCAGGCCTGAGTCCGTTCCTGTCCAACATGCCTCCTGCGTAGCGCCCGTCCGTAAAAAGCAGGGCGGCAGGTCCGTCCCATGGCTCCATAAGTATGGAGTGGTATTCGTAAAATGCTTTCAGGTCTTCGCTGATAGGGTTTTTGTCATTGAAGGATTCAGGTACGAGCATGGCCATGGCGTGAGGAAGGCTCATGCCGGACATCATGAAAAATTCCAGGACGTTGTCCAATGACGCACTGTCGCTCATGCCGGGCTGTATTATCGGCCTTATGGCCTTGATGTCCGGAATCTCAGGCGTGGCCAGGACGCTTTCCCTGGCCTCCATCCATGCACGGTTTCCCCTGACGGTGTTGATTTCCCCGTTGTGGGCCAGGACTCTGAACGGCTGGGCGAGGCTCCATGTAGGAAACGTGTTCGTGCTGAAACGGGAATGCACGAGGGCTATTCCGCTGGTGAAGTATGGCTGCGTGAGGTCGGGAAAATATTCCCTGACCTGGGTGGAGGAGAGCATACCTTTATATATTATGGTCCTGCTGGACAGGGAAACGATGTAGAAATCCCTGTCATCCACGCGTTTTTCTATCTTTTTGCGCACGATGTAAAGTTTCCTCTCGAAATTCTCGCCGGGAACATATCCTGTGATGAATATCTGCTTTATGTCCGGCTCGCTTTCCAGCGCATCCTTTCCGAGGATATCACTGTTTACCGGGACTGACCTCAGATGCATGAGGGCAAGTCCTTCCCGTTCTATTTCCTCTATGATGATGCTGAAAATTTTCTCCTGTTTCTTTTCGTCTTTAGGGAGAAAAACGAGCCCGGTCCCGTATTTGCCTTTTTCAGGGACCGGAATTCCCTGCAGGAGAATGAATTCGTGCGGGATCTGCATCATGATGCCTGCCCCGTCTCCGGTTTTGTTGTCTGCGCCTTCCGCCCCTCTGTGCTTCATGTTCTCAAGCACTTTCAGGGCAGAGTCTACAAGTTCGTGCGATTTGTCCCCATGGATATTCACAAGCATCCCTACGCCGCATGCATCATGTTCAT
>CALUQC010000134.1 GCA_944322805.1 uncultured Bacteroidales bacterium
TCGACGGTGTCCTGTTCGAAGGCTGGAACCGGGGCTGGGAGAACTGGGGAGGAAGCCAGCATTTCGACTATTGCGAAGCCTCACCTGAATTTGACCTTGAAAAAGTGGCGGCATACGCGCGTGAGAAAGGTGTTTCCCTCTGGGCGCACAATGAGACCGGCGGCAGCATTTTCGAATATGAGGCGGCTTTGGACAGTGCGTTCGCGAAGTATGAGACTTTGGGTATCCATGTCCTGAAGACAGGCTACGCAGGCGGGATGCCCGGCAATATCCGCCATCATTCACAGAGGGCCGTGCAGCATTATCAGGAAGTGGTGGAGACCGCCGCTGAATACCAACTGATGCTGGATGCGCATGAGCCGATAAAGGAGACGGGCATACGACGTACCTGGCCTAACATGATGACCCGGGAGGGTGCCAAAGGCATGGAATGGAATGCCTGGAGCCGGGGCAATTCATCGGAATATCTCTGCACCATCCCGTTCGTGCGTCTGCTGTCCGGACCGATGGACTACACTCCGGGAGTCTTCGACATTTACTATGAACGGGCGGCCGCCGATCCGGGGCGGACAGCCTGGAACGGGGACAATTCGCAGTGCTATATCAAGACCACCCTTGCCCGTCAGATCGCAAACTGGGTCATACTGTATTCCCCGCTGCAGATGGCCTGTGACCTGATAGAGAACTACGAGGGGCATCCGGCGTTTCAGTTTTTCAGGGATTTTGATCCGGACTGCGACTGGTCGGAGGCTTTGGCCGGTGAGCCTGGTGATTATATAGTGGTGGCCCGCCGTGCCAGGGAGCGCTATTTCCTCGGTGCCGGAACAAATCATGAGGCTAGGACCGTGTCCGTACCTCTCGACTTTTTGGAGCCCGGGACTGTCTATAATGCCGAAATCTATGCCGATGATCCGGATGCCCCGGTTATCGTCCAGCCTGACGGCACCAAAGCTCCTGACAAGGCCGCATACAGAATCCTGAGTGCCGACGTCACCGCTTCCGATACTTTGCATGTTGCCATGTCCGCGGACGGCGGCCAGGCAATAGTGTTCAATCCATCGGCCGATAATATTCTTGAAGACAATGCCGAAGCCAATGTCGGAAATAATGAGGGCTGGACCATTACTGCCCCTGATTTCAATTGTCCGGAATATGCCGGAGTCCCTGTAGCCAACGGCAGACTGGGCATATTGCCCTGGAAGGAGCCGTTTTCCGTAAGGCATATCATCCTGAACAATGTCTCGGAGCGTCTCGGCGATGACGGGGTAAATCGTATCGTACGAGGTATCAATCCTTTCGGTCTGGCAATGAATGTGGACGGACGCAGGGAATGGGATTTTTCCGACTGGAGGCAGACCATCGACATGAAAAATGCACGGCATATCACGGAATTTGTTGCGGACAGAAAGGTAAAGGTGCGGTATTCCATCGCCGCATTGAGGAATTTGCCGTATTCGATGCTTATGGATGTGGAAGTGACGGCACTTGACGAAGCGGACGTGGAGTTCGTGAACAGGATGTCTGTGCCTCATGATGAGTACGGAGAGACTTCCGGACAGCGACGGTCATTGTGGGTAGAGAACAGGAGTATTGATGTCCTTATGGTTTCGGCACCTACTGTTAGTGGGCGGTATGAGGTGGCGGCAGCTTCGGCTTTTATTCCTGGCAATGGAGATTTTTCCCGTTCCGGAAATTCTGACGAGGACAGAATTTCCTTTTCATTGCCACAAGGCAGATCCTGTCATTTTACCCTTGCGGCATCCGTCTGTTCGACTGCTGATTTCAGTGATCCGTGGAATGAGGCTGTAAGGCAGCTTGTTCACATGGATCGGATGACTGTCGATGCTGTTTGGGATGGGCACGAGCGGTCTTGGGCCGAATTATGGAAGGGCGATATCGAGATAGACGGCGATCTGGAGGCGCAGCGGGCGGTAAGGCTTGCACTGTTCAGTCTATATGGCTCGTGCAGGAAGGGCTCCGGACTGAGCATACCGCCAATGGGACTTTCATCGCAAGGATATAACGGACATATATTCTGGGATGCGGAAATGTGGATGTTCCCTCCGCTGCTGCTTCTTAATCAGGACCTTGCCGAATCAATGATGGATTACCGCACGGACAGGACTGACGCTGCTGAAAGACGGGCTGCGGCATGGGGATATGACGGGATGATGTTCCCATGGGAATCAGATGCGTTCGGAGAGGAGTCCACTCCGGTCTGGGCTCTTACGGGGCCGATGGAGCATCATATTACTGCCGATGTTGGTATTGCAGCATGGAATTATTGGCGAGTAACCCGCGATATGGAATGGCTGAAGGATAAGGGCTGGCCGCTGCTGAAGGGGATAGCGGAGTTCTGGACTTCCCGCGTCACGGAAAATGTTGATGGCTCATGGTCAATAGACGGCGTTGTCGGTGCCGATGAATATGCCATAAATGTTACGGACAATGCTTTCACTAACGGTGCGGTCAGGCAGGTCCTGAAATATGCGGACAAGGCTGCGCGGCTGTGCGGAGAAAAGGCTCCGTCCGAGTGGAAAAGTATTTCTGACGGACTGAGGATCTTACGGGATGCTGACGGGACAGTCAAGGAATATGAAGGCTATGACGGAAGGAAAATCAAGCAGGCTGATGTTAATCTTCTTGGTTATCCCCTTGGTGTTGTCACTGATCGTCGGCAGCTTCTTCGGGATTTGGAATACTACGAGGACAAGGTAGACCCGGTGGACGGCCCCGCCATGACGTGGAGTATCTTTTGTGTGCAGTATGCCCGGCTTGGCGATGCCGGCAGGGCTGAGGAAATGTTCCATCGCTGCTACAGGTCTTTTTCAAGGCCGCCTTTCGGGGCCCTGGCAGAGACTCCGTCATCTGACAATCCTTATTTTGTCACAGGCGCGGGTGGCCTGCTTCAGGCTGTTTTGTTCGGTTTCGGAGGTCTTGATATCACCGACAGCGGGATAGTGCAACGTCCTTCTGTTCTCCCTTCGTCATGGAAGAGTCTCACCATACGGGGTGTCGGGCCGGAAAGAAAGACAGTAGTGCTCCGCAGGTAAACTTTATGTGAAAACAGAATGAATAACACTGCAAACTGTGAAAATGACCGATAAGAAAATCTCTTCACCATTGAAATGGGTGCCGAGCGCGTATTTTGCAATGGGGCTTCCGTTCGTGGTCCTGAATATGGTGTGTGTATTGATGTTCAAGGGGTTGGGCGTCGCGGACAGCCTGATAGCGCTGTGGACATCGGTGATAATGTTCCCGTGGACGATAAAGTTCCTGTGGAGTCCGTTTCTGGAACTGTTCCGGACGAAGAAGTTTTTCGTGGTGACGGCACAGCTTGTTTCCGGCATCGGCTTCGGGCTTGTCGCCCTTGCACTTCATCTTCCCCATTTCTTTGCTGCGTGCATAGCTGTACTCGGGGTAGTGGCATTGAGCGGTGCCACACACGATGTTGCCCTGGACGGCCTGTATATGGATGAATTGTCGGTGCAGGACCAGTCCAAGTATATCGGATGGCAGGGCGCTTTCTATAATCTCGCCAAATTAGTGGCGACAGGGCTCCTGGTGTATGTGGCAGGTGTGCTGATGGAGTGTTTCAGAAAAGCGGGGGCTGACGGACATTCTGCCGCGATGTCTTCCTGGACCGTCATTATGGCGGCGTGTGCAGTTATCATGGCGGCCCTGTCATTGTATCATTCGATGATTTTGCCGTCATCCGTTGAGACTATGCGTCCTGAGGGGAATGCCGGCTCTGTATGGCGCGATCTTGTGGAAGTGATAAGGGAGTTCTTCACTAAAAAGCATATATGGCTCTACATCCTGTTCATCATATTCTACCGCCTCGGTGAAGGTTTCGTGATGAAGATTGTCCCTCTTTTCCTGAAAGCCGGCATATCGGACGGCGGCCTGGGACTGAGCGAACAGCAGATAGGCCTTTATTACGGTACGTTCGGGGCTGCCGCTTTTGTGCTCGGCTCTCTGCTGGCCGGGTATTATATTTCGCATTTCGGTCTGAAACGGACGCTCTTTTCCCTTGTGTGCATCTTCAATCTGCCGTTTCTGGTATATACGTATTTCGCATGGGTGCAGCCTTCTTCGATGCTTCTGATTGGAGGTATCGTACTGGAGTATTTTTGCTATGGTTTCGGGTTCGTGGGACTGACGCTTTTCATGATGCAGCAGGTGGCTCCGGGAAAGCATCAAATGGCGCATTATGCCTTTGCTTCGGGGATAATGAACCTGTCCGTGATGATGACAGGTGCGGTTTCCGGATTTCTGAGTGATGCCGTGGGGTATAAATGGTTTTTCGTAATAGTGATGGCGGCTGTAATACCGGTTTTCGTGATGACGAAGTTTTTGCCGTTCACTTATGCAGATAAGGAATCTTGATAATATAATGACTATGAAAACGAAGGAAATACAAGTCCGGACATTGCCGGCAATGCCCTGGGAGGACCGTCCTGCAGGATCGGAAAAGGTAATGTGGCGTTATTCAGGAAATCCTGTGATAAAAAGAGATGCGTTGTCGGACTCCAACAGTATCTTCAACTCGGCCGTAGTACCTTTCGGCAATGGTTTCGCCGGAGTGTTCCGTGTAGATGACACCAATATTCGCATGACCCTGCATGCAGGATTCTCGAAAAACGGTATTGACTGGGACATTGACCCCGATACCCTGAAATTCGACTGTGATATTCCTGAAATCGGACAGTGGGTTTATGGCTATGACCCTCGCGTATGCCGGATTGACGACAGGTATTATGTCACATGGTGCAACGGCTATCATGGTCCGACGATAGGTGTTGCCTGGACTGAGGATTTCAAGACATTCCATCAGTTGGAGAATGCTTTTTTGCCTTACAACAGGAACGGGGTGCTTTTCCCGAGGAAGATCAACGGCCGCTTTGCCATGCTTTCCCGTCCGTCCGATACCGGGCATACGCCTTTCGGAGACATATTCTATTCGGAATCTCCGGACTTGGAGTTTTGGGGCAGGCATCGTTTCGTGATGGGTCCGTCGGACTTTGAGAAGAGTGCCTGGCAGTGCTGCAAGGTAGGGGCAGGCCCTACCCCGATAGAGACTCCGGAGGGCTGGCTGATGTTCTACCACGGCGTGCATCGCACCTGCCAGGGCTACAATTATTCTTTCGGGGCTGCCTTGCTCGATTTGGACTGTCCGTGGAAGGTCATTGCCCGCACCGGTCCTTATCTTCTTCATCCGGAGACCATTTACGAGTGTACGGGTGATGTGCCGAATGTATGCTTCCCGTGTGCTGCCCTGCATGACCCTGACAGCGGCCGTGTGGCTGTCTATTACGGTTGTGCCGATACTGTCGTGGGACTTGCCTTCGGCTATATGGATGAAATAATAGAGTTTACGAAAAAGACTAATATCCTTCGACCAGACAAGGTATGATAATGACACTGAAACCTAAGATATTTCTCTTCGTCCTGCTATTCTTTTCTATAGTTCCGTTTCCGTTGCATGGTGAATCTTGTGTCGGCACATCGGATGAGACCTCCGTGATTGACTATGTGAATCCTTTCATCGGCACGACGAATTTTGGCACGACAAATCCCGGTGCCGTCTGTCCTAACGGAATGATGTCCGTATCACCGTTCAACGTGATGGGGTCGGACATGAATGTCTATGACAAGGACAGCCGCTGGTGGTCCACTCCCTATTGCCATGAGAACGATTACTTCACCGGCTTCTCCCATGTGAATCTGAGCGGGGTGGGATGCCCGGAATTGGGCTCTTTGCTCGTAATGCCGACTTCCGGCCCTCTGCAGGTTGACTATCATATCTATGGCTCGGAGTATACGGAAGAAAAGGCTTCGCCAGGCTATTATTCAAATCTGCTGATGACATCCGGTATAAGAACGGAGGTCACGGCTACGATGCGGACATCTGCAGAACGCTATACTTTTCCTGCAGGACAGGGAAATATCCTTCTGAATCTCGGGGAAGGTCTTACCAACGAGACCGGTGCGATGGTGAGAAAGGTTAGCGACACTGAAATAGAGGGGATGAAGTTGCTCGGGACGTTCTGCTACAACCCTCAGGCTGTTTTCCCGATTTATTTCGTCCTGCGGGTCAGCAAGACCCCCAAGGCATGCGGCTACTGGAAGAAACAGCGGCCAATGAAAGGCGTCGAGGCGGATTGGACTCCCGATAACGGGAAGTACAAGATTTATACTGACTACGGCCGGGAACTTGCCGGGGATGACATAGGCTTCTGGTTTTCCTTCGATACGGAAGAAGGCGAGCAGATAGAGCTGCAGATGGGAGTTTCGTTTGTGAGTACGGAGAATGCAAGGGAAAATCTGGATGCAGAGCAATGCGGAAAGTTTGATTTCGACAATGTACGTTCGGCAGCCAAAGAAAAATGGGAACGGGACCTTTCGAAAATAAGGGTTTACGGCGGAACGCAGGAGCAGAAGACGGTATTCTATACGGCTCTCTACCATACTCTGATCCATCCGAACATACTCAATGACGTGAATGGCGAATATCCCCTTATGGAGAGCGGCGGCATCGGGAAAGTTCCTGCCGGGCATACCCGGTACACCGTCTTTTCCCTGTGGGATACATATCGCAACGTGCACCAGCTGCTTGCGCTCGTTTATCCTGAACGGCAGCTCGATATGGTGCGTTCGATGATTGGCATTTACAGGGAATGGGGCTGGATGCCCAAATGGGAGCTTTACGGACGCGAGACCTTTACAATGGAGGGTGATCCTGCAATACCGGTCATAACCGATACCTGGCTCAAAGGATTGCGTGATTTCGATATTGAAACGGCTTACGGGGCTTTCGTCAAGTCAGCCACCACTCCCGGAGCGGAAAACAGGATGCGTCCGGACGTGGATCCGTATCTTGAAAAAGGATATATCCCCCTCGGGGTGTATGCCGCCGACCTGTCCGGGGACAATGCCGTGTCCCATGCCCTCGAATATTATATCGCCGACTATGCATTGTCCGTATTGGCCGACTTGCTCGGCTATTCCGAAGATGCGGAGAAGTTCAGGAAGGCATCATTGGGGTACAGACATTATTATTGTCCCGAATACGGGACACTCAGACCTCTGATGTCCGATGGAACTTTCTATTCTCCGTTTGATCCGCGTCAGGGCGAAAATTTCGAGACGGCGCCCGGCTTTCATGAGGGGAGCGCATGGAATTATACTTTTTATGTGCCGCATGATGTATATGGGCTGGCGGAACTGATGGGCGGACGGGAAAAGTTCGTGGAGAAGCTGCAGGCGGTCTTTGACAAGGGCCTGTATGACCCTGCCAACGAGCCTGATATTGCATATCCGTATCTTTTCAGTTATTTCCCTGGTGAGGAATGGCGGACGCAGAAGATTGTCGGGGAGCTGCTGAAGAAATATTACCGGAATGCTCCTGACGGGATACCTGGGAATGACGATACCGGTACGATGTCAGCCTGGGCGGTGTTCTCGATGATGGGCTTTTATCCGGACTGTCCCGGGATGCCGGCCTATACTCTGACTGTACCCGTATTCGACAGGGTGGAAATAGAACTTGAGCCGGAATATTCCGGAGGACATGGCAGGCTCGTGATGGAAAACCGTGTGGACAGGGAGTATGCTGTGAGGGTCATTGCCGGCGACAGACTCCATAAAGGTTTCCGGATCAGTCACGGAGAGTTAGTCTCCTGCGGCAGGATAGTGTTCGAATGACGGACATGCTTCCATATCATTTCGACCGAGAGACTACGTTTCTTGTCATTTCGACCGAGGGACTGCGTTTCCTGTCATTTCGACCGAGGGACTGCGTTTCCATGTCATTTCGACCGAGCGCAGCGAGTGGAGAAATCTGATTATAAGGCAGATCTCTCGACTTCGCGCGAGATGACAAAGGAGTGGGAAGCCTCCGGGATGACAAAGGAGTGGAAAGGCTCCGGGATGGCAAAATAATGTAAAAAATCGCTATATGAACTGTAAACTGTTGATAATGGCCGCGGGAGCGGCAATGCTTTCGGCCTGTGCCGAAACCGGAAGCGGTGAACTTACCCGGTATGTCGATACTCATATCGGTACCGGCGGTCACGGCCATGTCTTCGTCGGTGCGAATGTTCCTTTCGGTATGGTCCAACTTGGGCCTACCAGCATTCCCGAAGAATGGGACTGGACCTCCGGCTATCATGAAAGTGATTCTACGGTGATCGGCTTTTCCCATACACATCTCAGCGGTACGGGCATAGGCGACCTTTTCGACATCACGGTGATGCCTGTGACCGGGGATGTGACGTATGCAAGGGGCACTGAGGATGACCCGCAGTCGGGACTATGGTCATACGCTGACAGGTCCCGGGAAGTATGCAGGCCGGGGTATTACAGTGTTCCACTGACACGCTATGGCGTTACTGCGGAACTTACCGCCACGGCAAGAGTCGGTTTTCACAGATACACATTCCCGGAAACTGAGGATGCTGCAATAGTCTTTGACCTGGAGAACGGTGGCTGCTGGGATGAGCCGGTAAAAACGGAGATGACAGCGGTTGGGAATAGTCGTATCGAGGGGTACAGGTGGTCCGAAGGTTGGGCAAAAGATCAGAGAGTCTGGTTCGTGGCAGAGTTGTCGAAGCCGTTTGACAGTTTCACGCTCCATGGTAAGGACAATATGTACGGACGGGTTTCTTTCAGTACCGTAAAAGACGAAGAAGTCCTTATGAAAGTGGCTCTGTCTCCTGTCAGCATTGAAGGGGCTAAGAAGAATCTGGAAGCGGAACTTCCTGGCTGGGATTTCGATGCTGTGGCAGATGCTGCGGACAAGGCATGGAATGAAGAACTGTCGAAAATCAGCATAGAGACTTCGGATGAAAGTGCCAAAAGGATATTCTACACGGCAATGTACCACTCGATGACGGCTCCGTCACTTTTCTGTGATGTGGACGGAAGCTATTATGGGGCCGATCATGAGATACATGAAGCGGAAGATCTTACGAACTACACTACATTTTCCCTTTGGGATACTTACCGTGCTGCAATGCCTCTGATGACGATAATCCATCAGGAGAAGATGCCTGACATAATAAATACTATGCTGAATATTTATGTGCAGCAGGACAAACTTCCCGTGTGGCATCTTTGGGGCTGCGAGACGGACTGCATGGTAGGCAACCCGGGCATTATGCCTGTGGCTGACGCCATAGTCAAGGGCATCCAGGGCTTCGACTATGAATTCGCTTTCGAGGCCCTGAAGAGTTCTGCAATGCGTCCGGACCGGGGCCAGGATTTGCGTATGAAGTATGGATACATTCCTTGCGATAAAATGCTTGAGTCTGTCGCATACGATATGGAATATGCCATAGCGGACGGGTCGGTGGCCGCTGCGGCAAAGACACTCGGCCAGGAAGGGGACTACGGATATTTCCTCGACAGGAGCCGCTCCTACCGCCATTTTTTCGACCCGTCAACCGGATTTATGAGAGGAAAGGACAGCCACGGCAAGTTCCGGACACCTTTCAATCCTTTTTCATCTGAACACAGGGCCGATGACTATTGCGAGGGCAATGCCTGGCAATATACGTGGCTCGCACCTCATGATTTCAATGGACTCGTGGAATGCTTCGGCTCCAGGGAAGCCTTCATCATGAAACTCGACTCCCTTTTTACCGCCGAGCCCCGGATAGACGGCAGCGTCGCATCCCCGGACATTTCCGGACTCATCGGCCAGTATGCCCACGGAAACGAGCCGAGCCACCATATCCTATATTTCTATACCATGGCAGGACAGCCGTGGAAGACTGCTGAAAAGGTGCGCCAGGTGCTGACGACCCTCTACCGTGATGCCCCGGACGGACTTTCGGGCAATGAGGACGTAGGCCAGATGTCGGCATGGTACATACTTTCTTCATTGGGCTTCTATCAGGCGGACATGACACGGCCGTATTTCTGGTTCGGTTCGCCGATGTTTGACAAGGCTGAAATAAAGGTCCCCGGCGGACAGTTCGAGATCGTGGCCTCAGGAAACAGCCGGGAAAATATTTACATCCAGAGTGTAACCCTGAACGGTCAGCCATATACCAAACCGTATCTTGAGTTCGGTGATATCAAGGCCGGGAGCGTCCTGGAATTTGTCATGGGACCGGAGCCGAAAATATGGTATTGCCCGGAAGATGTCGCGTCGAGCGGAGACCGAAGGTCGGAGTCAAGATACCTGCCGAATGAACAAGCAGATGTCTCGACTCCGCTCGACATGACAGGTCGGTTGTTCCGAGCCCAGTCGAGTGACCTGCCAGGCCGGCCTACCCGTCGTCCCGCCCCGGAAGACCGTCTTTTCACATCGGCGGCTGTCGAGGCCGAGATAGAACGGGTCGCGGCTCTGCTCACCAATCCGAAACTCGCATGGATGTTCCGCAACTGTTTCCCGAACACCCTCGACACGACAGTCCATTACGGCGAAGACGAGGATGGAAATCCCGATACATTCGTATATACCGGGGATATCCCGGCAATGTGGCTGCGCGATTCCGGAGCACAGGTGTGGCCATATGTCCAGTTCGCCGACAGGGACCCGGAACTGGCAAGGATGATAGCGGGAGTGATAAACAGGCAGTTCAAGTGCATCTGCACGGACCCCTATGCCAATGCCTTCAATGTGGAGCCGGTCGGGGCCGCCAACAGTACCGACAGGCCGGAAACCGACCCTTATGTGTTCGAACGCAAATGGGAGCTCGACTCCCACTGTTATCCGATAAGGCTTGCCCATGTCTACTGGAAAAAGACCGGAGATACCTCGGTATTCGGCGCAAAATGGATTGAGGCCATGGAAAAGATACTCGGAGTGATGCGGGAACAGCAGCGCAGGGACGGTTACGGCCAGTATAGTTTCCTGCGGGTGACAGACCGTCAGCTCGACACCAAATGTGTGGTCGGCAACGGCAATCCTGCCCGTTATACGGGCCTGATTGCATCATCGTTCCGCCCGTCTGACGATGCCACGACCTTCGAATTCCTGGTGCCGTCGAATTTCATGGCGATGGACTGCCTGCGCAAGGCTGCCGGGATACTTTCGGAAGTGAACGGGAAGGATTCCCTTGCCCGGGAGTGCATGGCTCTCGCTTCGGAGGTCGAATCCGGACTGCGGGAACATGCCGTACACGACTGTCCCGGATACGGTCCGATCTATGCGTTCGAGGTGGACGGCTACGGAAACCGGTACTTTATGGACGATGCCAACGTGCCGTCACTGCTTTCATTGGCCTATATGGATGAGTCCTTGAAAGATGATCCGGTTTACCGCAACACGAGGGACTTCGTCTGGAGCATGGACAATCCCTATTTCTTCCGCGGTATCGCCGGCGAGGGCATCGGCGGTCCTCATATCGGGGTCGAGGTGATATGGCCCATGAGCATAATGATGCGTGCGTTTACCTCGGATGATGATGCGGAGATTCAGGACTGCATCCGCCGGCTGCTGATTACCGATGCCGGGACCGGTTTCATCCACGAGTCTTTCCACAAGGATGACGCTTCGCAGTTTACCCGTCCGTGGTTTGCCTGGCAGAACACCCTTTTCGGTGAACTTATACTCAAAATCGTAAACGACGGCAAAGTCCATTTGTTAAATGAAATAATATGAAATCCAACATCCTGAAATCCGCATCGGCCGCCGTCATTACGGCTGCTGCATTCCTGATGGCAGCCTCGTACGGCACTTCCTCCCATTTCCGGGAAATATCGGAAACCTCTCCGTCCGACCATGTATCGACACTTGTCGGGACACTTTCCGAGTTCTCCCTTTCCGCCGGCAACACCTATCCTGCCACCGCTCTCCCGTGGGGAATGAACTTCTGGACTCCCCAGACCGGAAAAATGGGCAACGGATGGATATACCGCTATGATGCCCGTCAGATACGCGGCTTCAGGCAGACTCACCAGCCTTCGCCGTGGATAAACGACTACGGACAGTTCTCACTGATGCCGGTGTCAGATGCCTCGAAAACCGGTGAGGACGAACGTGTGAGCTGGTTTTCGCACAAGTCCGAGACCGCCAGGCCGTATTATTACCAGGTATATCTTGCGGACCATGACATCAATGTCGAGATGACTCCGACCGAGCGTGCGGTGAAGTTCCGATTCACATATCCGGAAAGCGGAACATCCGGCGTGGTGATAGATGCTTTCGACTGCGGGTCGTACATAAAGGTCATTCCGGAAGATAATGCCGTCGTGGGCTATACCACAAGGAACAGCGGCGGTGTCCCGGAGAATTTCCGGAACTGGTTTGTGGTGAAGTTTGACAAGCCGATAGAAGGATATGACCTGTATGACGGGAAAAACCTCAAACATTCCGTGACCTTACCGGTGAGCGGCAATGATGTCCGGACGGGCAAACCGGGCATGGCCGAAGTTGCGGGGGACCATGCCATGGCCGTGGTCAGATTTGCCACAACGAAGGGGGAGAAAGTCCATGCCGAAGCCGCCTCGTCGTTCATATCCGGGTCACAGGCATACACCAACCTGGAAGAAGTCGCCGGCCGGAGCTTCGAGGAAGTGGAGTCTGCGGCAAAGGCCCGCTGGGATGACGTTCTGGGCCGTATCAGGGTGAGCGGCGGGACGGAAGACCAGTACCGGACCTTCTACAGCTGCCTGTACCGCAGCGTGCTTTTCCCGAGGAAGTTCTACGAAATCTCGGAAGACGGGAAGGTGCTTCATTACAGTCCTTACAACGGAGAGGTCAGGGAAGGATATCTCTATACCGATACCGGCTTCTGGGACACGTTCAGGTCGCTTTTCCCGCTTCTGAATCTGGTCTATCCATCGGTAAGCGCGGAAATCATGCAGGGGATGGTGAACATCGCCGAAGAGAATGCCTTCCTGCCGGAATGGGCGAGTCCGGGGCATAGGGGCTGCATGGTCGGGAACAATTCGGCATCTGTCGTGGCTGACGCATATATGAAGGACCTGATTTCCGACAGCGACATGGAGACTTTGTACGAAGCAATAGTCTACGGCACGGAGCATGTCCATCCGGAAATCAACTCTACCGGAAGGCTCGGGCACGAGTACTACAACACCATGGGATACATACCGTATGACGTGGGTATCAATGAAAATGTGGCGAGGACCCTCGAATACGCCTACGATGACTGGTGCATCCTCCAGATAGCCGAGAAAATGGGACGTCCGGAAGACGAGCTCCGGAAATGGGAGGAGAGGTCGCGCAACTGGCGCAATGTGTTTGATCCGGAAACGAAGCTCATGCGCGGCCGGAATTCGGACGGGAGCTTCCAGGAGCCTTTCAGCCCGTACAAGTGGGGCGATGCGTTTACGGAAGGGAATTCATGGCACTATACCTGGTCAGTCTTCCATGACGTGCAGGGTCTTGCGGAACTGATGGGCGGCAATGACAAATTCTGCGAGATGCTTGACTCTGTCTTCGTGGTGCCGCCGGTGTATGATGATTCCTATTACGGATTCCGGATTCATGAGATCACCGAGATGCAGGTGGCCCGCATGGGCAACTATGCCCACGGAAACCAGCCGGCACAGCACATGGTCTATCTGTATGACTATGCCGGACAGCCGTGGAAGACGCAGTACTGGGTGCGGGAAGTGATGGACAGGCTTTACAGCGCGGCACCTGACGGCTATTGCGGTGACGAGGACAACGGCCAGACTTCCGCATGGTATGTCTTCTCGGCTCTCGGATTCTATCCGGTATGTCCTGGCAGTGATGAATATGCGGCAGGCTCCCCTCTGTTCAGGGAAGCGGTGATTTCCCTTGAAAACGGTGCCGAGATAAGGATAACTGCAAATGACAACAATCCTTCTTCACGGTATGTCGGGAGCATTACTGTCGACGGAAAGGCATGGCCTCACAATCTGCTGGATTATACTGTTTTGTCCGATGGAGCTGAAATAGAATTCGAAATGCTTCCGGAGCCGGTTTCCGCTTCCGGTGATTTTTAACAGGGATTGTCTTGCCTGATTATCCTCAGACAGCCTGTCCAGACAGGCTCGGCATGACCGCTTAATGGTACGAATAACCGATTTTTTTATAACTTTAACATGAAATTCGATTTTTGCATTTTTATGAAAAAACTGATTATTTTATCAACTGCTGTTCTATTGGCTTTTGGCCAACATGCTTCGGCACAGCCGAAAATTCAGGAAATACTGCAGAGGCTTCCTGACAAAACTATTCCATATCAGGGAGACAAATATGACTATAGAGACAAAGGCTCTACAGGTGTATATCATGCTGACGGCAAGCTGGATGACAGGCTATATGAAAACGTCCAGCTGACAGAGTGGCATAATGCCTGTGACTATCCGGCGGAAACACCTGAAAGCTGCCATGATTTTGTTATCCCCGGGCGGAATATCCACTTGCTCAAGATATCTTTCGGTGGAATAGACTATATAACGGATGTGCTTCTGTCAGTCACCCCTGACGGTGAAATCCTGGACCAGATGCCTGTGGCCGTGATGACTTTGCCTCATATCGGCAACGTGCCGGTGATGCAATACGAAATCACGTCGGATGCAAAGATCATAGTTTGCAGACTTGAACCCGTATCAGATGTTTCAATCCCGCTCATAGATCTCGGTCCGGATGCCATTGCATCCTTTACGGCGAATAGAGTCGACAGGACATACGAAATAAATCCGGACGGTAAATATGTGCTGGTCAATACAAAAAGGTACAAGGAAAAAACATATGATGTAGAGATGCTGGCGGATAGGGCATACAACATCTATTCTGGCGACGAGATCCCGATGTAGCTGCATCATGCGCAGGAAATTCAACGGTCAGGGAGATTTGCCGCAGGAAAGAATCCTGCAGGAAATAATTTCCGGAAAATTTCGCAGCCGTTCCGAAAATTCGTATATTTACGAAAATTGTTTTTTATGAAACACCCGGGCTCAGCATTGTATTCGACTTATATCATCGACGGGACGCAGATGCCTTATACCCCTGCCCGGCTGCTCGACAGCTGCATGGACGAAGGCTCCTGCTGTCCGGAGCGGGAAGATACATATGAAAACATTGTGGATGAAACGGTCGACCCTGTCCTGAAAAAGACCCTTTACAGTGCGGATAAAATCCTTTCATACCTGAAAAGAATCGAGGATATGGGAGGAAAGGCAAGTCCGGAGGCCAATATTTCATCGAAGTCGTACACAAAAAGGAAAATAGCTGCCGCGCTGACGGATGTCCTGTGGAAAAAGGGCCATTTCGCACTCGGGGACCTCGGGATTTCGGCAAGATGGAAGTGGAACTGTGCACCGTTGGGCAATATGGCCGCATTTTACTTTTCCGCCGAAGCCGCGGGAGAATACCTGTTTGACCTGAACATTTGTCTTGAAAGCTACTCTTTCGAGAAATCCGGCGATGTTTCCGATGTGGGCTTTACGGTCAACGTGGAATCCGTGAAGGACGAGGAGGAAGAGGATGAATACGATTTCATCAATGAGAGGGAGCCGCGCGAGATGAAGTATTGCTGGATGTCCGAGGACTTGAAGTGCAGTCCGTCTCTTGTCCCTGATCCGACATCGTGGCTGATATACATACCTTTCGATACGTGTGACTACCGTCTCGGGAACTCCATGTTCGAAAAAGCCAACGGGTCCAGCGGCGACAATGCTCCGGAAATATGCGATCCGGACTATTTCATGGACTGTTTCGAGGTCGTCAGGGAACTTGTGGAGGACGGTGTGATACTTGCCGGGACGACGGTCGGAGCCGGAGGACTTGCGGCGGCGGTTTCCGGAATGTGCTCCGATGTGGGGGTTGCTGCGGATATCAGCGGGATAGAACGGGCCGCGGGTGAGAACGACATAGTCAGGATACTGTTTTCGGAAGTGCCCGGAGTGCTTATCCAGATCGCGGATGAAGACTATGACTATATCGATGCCCAGATGCTGCTGCAGGATATAGCATATTTCCCGATAGGGCATCCGGACGGAAGGCCTGGGGAGTTTTCCGTGATACACGGACGGAAACCCGGAGTTTCCTCCATCCTTGCATCTCTGATTCAGGAACACTTCTCGGAAGAATAAAATAAACTGCAAGCCGAGTGCAGAGACAAAATTTATTTTGGCTATGCCGAGGCGCAGCGTTTATTGTAGACGAAGTATAAAATAATATCATACGATGGGAACTATTGCCGGAGGCAAAGAAAAAAAGCCGAAAATTTTCGTCCTCGACACGAATATTATCCTGCACGACTACAGGGCCGTCAGGAAATTCCAGGAAAACGATATCGTCATCCCGATGGCCGTACTCGAGGAACTCGACAAGTTCAAGAAAGGCAGCGACAACCTGGCTTTCAATGCACGCGGATTCATGCGTGAACTGGACAAACTGAGCGGAAATGAAATGTTCGGGAAAGACGGCGTGCCTATCGGCAGACACCTCGGCCGTATCAGGGTGGAGCTTAACCATCCGTTTCCTGATGCCCTGAAAGGGTGTTTCGCGGATGATACGCAGGACCACAGGATACTTGCCACGGCTATCTGGGTCAAGTCGCAGAATCCTGACCGTTTCGTGGCGCTCGTGACCAAAGATGTGAATCTGAGAATGAAGTCCAAGGCTGTGGGGATGGAGGCGCAGGATTATCTGACGGACAAGATTGAGGAGTCGAGGGTGGAGTACACGAAAAACGAGGTAATCATAGTCGAAAATCCGGATTACGGTATAGTGCAGGGGCTCGCATACGGACAGGGAAGTATCCCTTGCGAGGATTTCTGCAAGGAAAGGCCTTCTCCAAACCAGCTTTACAAGTTCAGGTACGACAAGGACGGACGTACAGCCAACCTGTGCGTGCGCTATGATGACAGGAGCCGCAGACTCGTGCTCGTGAAGTCTAAATATGCCTATGGCATTTCACCGCGCAACGACGAGCAGAAATTTGCGCTTGACGCCTGCCTGAATCCGGAAATACAGTTAGTGTCATTGACCGGCGGAGCCGGTACCGGCAAGACATTGCTCGCCCTTGCGGCAGCACTCGAACAGGAAAGGGACTACGAACAGATCATTCTTTCCCGGCCGACGGTCATTCTCGGAAATCAGGAGATCGGCTTCCTCCCGGGAGACCAGAAGTCGAAGATGGGGCCTTTCGTGCAGCCGCTGATGGACAACCTGAGCGTGATACGGCATTGTTTCAAACCGGGCAGCAGGCAGGCAATGAAAATCGACGAGATGCTGAAAACGGAAAAGCTGCTTATTTCGCCGCTGGCCTATATCAGGGGCAGAAGCCTGGGCAGGGTGTTCTTTATCGTGGACGAAGCCCAGAATCTGACTCCGCATGAAATAAAGACCATAATCACGAGGGCGGGGGAAAATACCAAAATCGTGTTCACCGGGGATATTTTCCAGATAGACCAGCCGTATTTGGACATGTATTCCAACGGCCTTACGCATCTTGGAGAGAAGATGGCTGGACAGCCGCTTTTCGAGCATGTGAATCTGATGAAAGGGGAACGCAGCGAACTGTCCGAGATTGCCAGCCGGCTCCTGTAGCCGGATGCAGCGTGCGATTTTTCAGGATTTCAGTACATTATATTTCATTTATACGAAAAACTGTATTATTTTCGCATCGCTTTCGGGAAATTCCATGGCAGCGGTTCCCGATTCGCCGGACTGAATTATTTTACTATATCCTAAATATTAATTTCTCTTATGGAAGATAACAAGAAAAGGGTCTACCGCTTCGGAGGCAAAACAGCTGAAGGAGACGGTACTATGCGCAATTTGCTTGGCGGCAAGGGTGCCAATCTTGCGGAAATGTGCAGACTGGGCATTCCGGTGCCGGCAGGTTTTACCATCACGACAGAGTGCTGTGCCGAATATTATGAACTCGGCGGCGGATACACCGAGGCATTGAAGGCAGAGGTGATAGAGGCCATGAAGGCAACGGAAAAAATCATGGGGATGAAGTTCGGCGACAAGGATAATCCTCTTTTGGTCAGCTGCCGTTCCGGTGCAAGAAGCTCCATGCCGGGCATGATGGACACCATCCTGAACATCGGTCTCTGCTCGGCTACTATCCCGGGCATGATAAAGAAGACGGGCAATCCGCGTTTCGTCTATGATGCGTACCGCCGTCTGATCATGATGTATTCGGACGTGGTGATGGAAAAGGCCGAGGGAATCGAGCCTGCGGACGGACAGGGAATACGTCAGCAGCTGGACAGGATGATGGAGGAGCTGAAAGCCGCTAAGGGTTACAAGTCGGACACGGAGATTACCGCCGAGGAGCTCGAGGAACTTTGCGGAAAATTCAAGGCAAGGGTAAAGGAAGTTCTCGGTGTGGAATTCCCTGATTCGGCCCAGGCCCAGCTCTGGGGCAGCATAGGAGGCGTGTTCAAGTCCTGGAACGGGAAACGCGCCATCGCATACAGAAAAATCGAGAAAATTCCTGATGACTGGGGTACTGCCGTAAACGTGCAGTCGATGGTGTTCGGAAACATGGGCAACACATCAGCGACAGGTGTGGCCTTCTCGAGGAATCCGGCCAACGGCGACAACAGGTTCTACGGAGAATGGCTCATAAATGCCCAGGGCGAGGATGTCGTGGCCGGCATCAGGACTCCGAATCCGCTGAACGAGGCTACGAAAAACCCTCACAACGCACATTTGGATTCACTTGAAAAGGCCATGCCGGAAGTGTACAGGGAACTGGATGAAATCAGGCTGCACCTCGAAGACCACTTCAAGGACATGCAGGATATCGAGTTCACCATACAGGACGGAAAGCTCTGGATGCTCCAGTGCCGTATCGGCAAGAGGACCGGTCTGGCTGCGCTGAACATGGCCATCGACATGCTTGACGAGGGCATGATAGACGAAAAGACCGCAGTCATGCGCGTGTCTCCGAACCAGCTGGATGAAATACTCCATCCGATACTCGACCCGTCTTCCGAGAAAAAGGCCAAGGTGGTGGCCAACGGTCTGCCTGCAAGTCCGGGCGGAGCCGTGGGAAAAGCCGTTTTCACGTCAGAGGCTGCCATGGCTGCAAATGCCAAGGGGGTCAAGACCATTCTTATCAGGGAAGAGACTTCTCCTGAGGATGTGGAGGGTATGCGCGCTGCTGCCGGCATTCTGACCCAGAGGGGAGGAATGACTTCCCATGCCGCCCTTGTGGCCAGGGGCTGGGGCAAATGCTGCATCGTAGGATGCGAGAGCATGCACATAGACCTCGACAAGAAAATCGCGAAGTTCAAGGGCGGAGCGGAAATCCGCGAGGGCGACACAGTGAGCCTGAACGGTGCCAAGGGCCTTGTGTATATCGGTGAAATCGATACCATGGACGCTTCCGAGAATCCTCGTTTCATCAAGTTCATGAACATAGTGGACAAATACCGCAAACTCGGCGTGAGGACCAATGCGGATACTCCGGAAGATGCCCAGAGAGCTTTGGATTTCGGTGCCGAAGGCATAGGGCTGTTCCGTATCGAGCACATGTTCTACGGCAAGAATTCCGAGACTCCGTTAGCCAAGCTGCGCAAGATGATCCTTTCCAAGACCGATGACGAAAGAAGGGCTGCGCTCAACGAACTCGAGCCGTATATCAAGGCTTCGGTTAAAGGCACGATGAAAGTCATGGACGGCAAGCCGGTGACATTCCGTCTGCTCGATCCGCCTCTCCATGAATTTGTTCCGCAGACTCGCGACAAGAAGGAGGAACTTGCGCACGAGCTCGGCATCAACGAGGGTGAAATCGAAAAGAGGGGAGCTTCCCTCCACGAGGTCAACCCTATGATGGGACACCGCGGCGTGCGTCTGCACATCACGTATCCTATGATTTCCGAGACCCAGTTCAGGGCCATATTCACCGCTGCTGCGGAACTGCAGGAGGAAGGCCTTCATCCGAAGCCGGAAATCATGATACCGGTGACCGTTTCCCAGCGGGAGCTTAAATTCCAGAAGGCTATCTGCGTGAAGGTAAAGGCCGAAGTGGAAGCCGCTACAAACCAGCATATCGAATACAAGTTCGGCACCATGATCGAGATACCTCGCGCTGCTCTGACCGCTGACAGGATGGCCAAGACCGCGGAGTTCTTCTCCTTCGGCACCAACGACCTGACACAGATGACGTTCGGTTTCTCACGTGACGATGTAGGCACATTCATGGGCGACTATCTCGGTAACAAGATTCTCGATAGCGATCCGTTCCAGACTCTCGACACCAAGGCTGTCGGCAAGCTGATAGACTATGCCGTAACGTCAGGTCGTGAAACCCGTCCTGATTTGAAATGCGGTATCTGCGGCGAGCATGGCGGCGACCCTGCTTCCGTGGAATTCTGCTACAAGATCGGTCTGAACTACGTTTCCTGCTCTCCTTTCCGCGTGCCTATCGCCCGCCTCGC
>CALUQC010000135.1 GCA_944322805.1 uncultured Bacteroidales bacterium
GCGGAATCCCGGGCCGGTGAAAAGATGAATTCCCGAAGGCGAAGATGCAGCATGTAAAGGAAAAAAGACGTCGAAAAGAGAAAATGTTTGACAAAAAAGAGAAAAATATGATTATCCCACCTTGTCATGTCGAGCTTGTCGAGACATCTGCTCATTTGAGATTGCAATATTGGCAGATCTCTCGACGTCTTGCTTCTTAATACAAAATAAGGAGGAGTGGCAATATTTATTTTTTGCCACTCCTCCTTATTGTAACGGTATTCAAGTACGTACCGCCGTTCGCTACAGATTTTCCCTCTCGATATCCTTGAAGTAGCGGTAAGTGCTCACTTTCAGTTCTCCGGCAGAAAGTTCATCGCAGACTATGATGCCGTGAGGATGAGCCTGGAGTGCGGAAAGCGTGCATGCCTGGGAGTCATTTCTTGACCCCGTCCCAGTCCTCCCATGTGGAGTGATACATTTCGAATCCGTTGCCCTCCCACTTTTCGCGGATTGATTTCATCTGCTGCTGGATATTCCTGCGCTGCGCATCGTTATAATCGCGTTCGTAATACGTATTCATCTTTATCAGCTGCGATTCCCAACTTGAATACGTCCGTCTGTCGGTCTGCATTGCCTGGACTTCACTTGCGCTATGTCCTGCATTGTCATCGATTTTCTTTCCGTTATCGGAGCTCCCTCCTGCACCATTCACCAGCGCCGTATTATCCTGCTTGTCTGGAATGGTTTCTGCCGCATCCAACAACGTATTGCCTAATGAATTCAAAATATCTGCTGCGGCTGCCGCCCGTGCATTCTGGGCAGCATTCTTCTGATTTGACTCATTCATAAACAAATCGTATGCGGACTGCTGCTTTTCAAAAATATCACTGCGCATTTTCCCGAAAGAAAACATCTCGGCATTATATACATCACTATATAGTTGTACTGCCCGTGCATACTTACCTTTTTCAAAAAAGTCATCTGCCTTTTTTTCCCACGTCTGAATCTGCTCTCGCGTAATATCGGAATATTTTGACTTCAACTTGTTCGTTGCCCGGTCAACGATTTTGGAATTGATAGGGCTTCCGGCAGTATTTGAAGGCTCCATTGCCATGACGGACGATCCTTCTTCTTGCGTTGAAGCTGTACCTATTCTTTCTATTGCGGCTGATACTTCCTCAGAAGGTTCAATCAACTGTACTGCTTTGTATAAAGATTCCGCTTCAACGTATTTGCCTGCCTTTTCCATAGACAACGCAGATTTGTACATCATATCGGAACGAAGCGTGCCATGCAATATCTGGTTAGCCATAAGCACGTCATTATACAGATTATACGCTTCAAGAAATTTACCTGATGCGAAAAGGCTGTCTGCCTTATCCTGCCATTCTTTCAGCTGGACGTCTGTCACTTCTGAATATTTGGCAGACAATTCTTCATATGTCGGAATATTTTGTCCAAAAGAACGCAAACTGCCGGCATAAACGAATACGGCAACTAAAAGAGCTGCTATATGGATTTTTTTCATGACATGATTTTTACAGTTTGTATGGCAACGGATTTTCCGTACCGCCGCTCGCTACAGATTTTCCTTCTCGATATCCTTGAAGTAGCGGTAAGTGTTCACTTTCAGTTCTCCGACAGAAAGTTCATCGCAGACTATGATGCCGTGAGGATGAGCCTGGAGTGCGGAAAGCGTGCATGCCTGGGAATATGCACCTTCCACGGCCTGCTGTACGGCGCGGGCTTTCTTGTGTCCGAACGCAAGAACGAGGACTTCTCTGGCCGAGAGCACCGTGCCTACACCTACGGTAAGGGCCAGTTTCGGCACTTTGGTGATATCGTTGTCGAAGAATCTCGAATTCACGAGGATGGTATCATAGGTCAGGGTTTTCACGCGCGTGCGGGAAACCAAGGAAGAAAACGGCTCGTTGAATGCGAGATGCCCGTCTTCGCCTACTCCGCCCATGAACAGGTCGATGCCTCCTGCCGCCTCGATGCGGGCCTCGTATGAAGCGCACTCCGCAGCAAGATCGGGAGCATTGCCGTTCAGAATGTTGATATTTTCCTTAGGCACATCCACGTGGTCGAAGAAATTCCTTGCCATGAATGAATGGTAGCTTTCCGGGTGGGACTCCGGAAGGCCGACGTATTCATCCATATTGAAGGTGATGACGTTCCTGAATGACACTTCGCCTGCCTTGTTCATGCGGATAAGTTCCTTGTACGTGGCTATCGGGGTAGACCCTGTCGGCAGCCCGAGAACGAACGGCTTGTCCGTGACGGCGGCTTTCTCCTTGATTTTCGATACTATGTAATGCGCGGCCCAAACGGCGCCTTTCGCATCGGTTTCATTGATAATTACTCTCATTTTGCACTTCTTGTTAAATTCAGAAAAGTTTTACGAAGACCTCTATGGCCTGATATTCAGCCATACCCAGCTCGTTGTAGAGGCGGGCGGTATTCTGCGTCCTGTCTTCGGCTCTCTGCCAGAATTCGCGAGAATCGTCGCCAGGGAAAGGTACGATATCCTTCTGTGAGACATGCCGGTATATGGCATGGCGTTTCTTGATAAGTTCGTCCGGGCTGAGCGGCACGGCCATGTCCACTTTTCCGAGTTCCCATTCCATCCAGGCGCCGCGATACAGCCAGACATGGCATTCCTTCAGCCAGGATTCGTCTTTCAGCTGTTCCAAAGCCGCGAGCACTGCTTCCGTGCACACCCTGTGTGTCCCGTGAGGGTCGGCCAGGTCGCCTGCCAGATATATCTGATGTGGCTTAACCTTGTTCAGCAGCCCGATGATGATGTCTATGTCGGCCTGCGTCCTCTGTCCCTTCTTGATGCCTCCCGTCTCATAGAACGGCAGATTCAGGAAGTGCGCGTTCGTATTCTCGTTCAGCCCGAATGATCTTACGGCCGAACGCGCCTCGGCGCGGCGGATCGCCGCCTTGATGTTGAGCAGCGGTCTCGGCTCAGGCTCGCCGGGCTTCTTCGATGCCACGATGGCCTTCACTTCGTCGAACTTGTCCGCAAACCCGAGTTCGTGCGCGGTATCCATGTGCTGGAGCACCACGTCGTCATGTACGGCCACATTGCCGGACGTCTCGTAAGCTACATGCACGTCGTGTCCCTGCTCTACCAGGCGGATGAATGTACCTCCCATGGAGATCACGTCGTCATCAGGATGCGGCGAGAAGATGACCACCCTTTTTGGGAACGGAGCCGATGACACAGGACGTGTGGAGTCGTCCGCATTGGGCTTTCCTCCCGGCCATCCGGTGATGGTGTGCTGCAGGTCGTTGAACACGTCGATATTGATCTTGTCGTACGCCCCTTTCTGTTCGAGAAGCTCTCCGAGGGAATTCTGGATATAGTCCTGATGCGTCAGTTTCAGTATCGGCTTGTGTACGGTCTCGCAGAGCCATACTACGGCTTTACGTATGAATTTAGGAGTCCATTCGCACGGTCCCACGAGCCACGGTGCCACTACGCGTGTCAGGAGGCTTGCGGAATTGTCATCGGTATAGAATGAGATGTTTTCGTGCTTCTGGAGGAAAGATGCAGGGCAGGCCGGAGAGACAGGTCCTTCCACTATGGCCTTGACTGCATTGGCCTTGTCCTCGCCCCATGCCATGAGAATGATTTTCCTGGCGCTCATCATGGTGGCTATGCCGATGGTGATGGCGGCTTTAGGAGTGTCGGCTATGTTCCCGTTGAAATTCTTCGACTGGACTTTTCTCGACTTGTACGAAAGAAGCACTGTCCTCGTGCGGCTCTTTTCCGAAGATCCGGCCTCGTTGAAGCCTATCTGGCCCTGTTCGCCAACGCCTATCACGAGGAGGTCGAGTCCGGAAACCGCCTTGTCATACTCTGCGCAGTATGAAGATACCTTGTCCTTGGAAACTGTCCCGTCAGGAATATGGATATTCTCCTTTTTTACATCCACGTTGTTCAGGAATTCGGCGTGAAGCCTGTGGTTCCGGCTCTGGGCTTCCCCTTTTCCGACAGGATAATATTCATCGATGCTGAAAACTTCCACATTCGCGAAAGATACCGCACCTTCCTTGTATTTGGCTGAAAGTTCCCTGTACAGACTGGCAGGGGTAGTGCCGGTCGTCAGACCTAACTTGAAATTTCCGCCCTTATGGCTTTTGACGGCGGATATGATGATACCGGCTATTTCCTTACTGGCATCTTCTTGATCCTCAAAGATTTCGGCAGGGATTTTTTCATAGCTGTGAAGAATGTCGGCAGGCAGGTCCTTTTCGATGAGCCCTCCGTCTTTGGGTAAAGTAAAGTGTTTCATAAGCATTATGTGTATTTTTAACCGTTTCCAAAATACTCCACTGAAATATTACAAAGTTAGAAACAGTTTTGAAATTTGGCAAGACAATCCATTTTCGATGCAAGTTCGAACAGGATTAAGACGTGAAGATAATCGGCAAGGGCTATTTTCAGATCTTTCATTACGGCCTGCAGGCTGTTGTCCACTTTTTTGACCGAAATGCCGAGAGCTTCCGCTATTTCCTTGTAACTCATCCCGTCCACCCTGCTTTTTATGTAGATCAACCTCATTAGGGGAGGGTAATTTTCAAGTCTGTCCCTGCATATGCCGAGTATGTCTTCAACGTACAGATCGTTCGGATTGCAACTTTCGATGGCTCTGGTGTAGAATTCCATGGCGGACTGCTCGCGTTTCCGGATATTGTCATATACACTCTGGTGAGTGGCGGAATCGCGTCTGTAGTTGATACAGGCATTTTTCACCGAGACGTACATGTAGGGGAGCATCCTGTCCCTGTCTATTTTCTCCCGCATTTCCCAAAGTTTCAGAAATGCACTGCTGACAATGTCTCTTGCAGCCTCCTTGTCACGTACGGAAAAGTATGCAAGCCTTTCCAGCATATCCCTGTTATCGTTGAATGCCTGGCGGAACAGTATGTCGTCACATCCGCTCTTTTTTTCCATTGACTATGAATTTGGTCGTAAAAATACTGAAATTTTTTAGGAATCGGCAGATGTTGCGTGTAATTAATTATGAAGTCCGGAAAATGCAACCAAATGAAAGTAGACAGAAATTTGATGTACAGGTTCTTCCAGAACGCCAATACGGAGGAGGAAGCGGAAATTCTGGGGAAATGGCTCAAGGAGAGCGAAGCCAACGAACAGGAATTCAGAAAAGCCTATGACGTTTTTCTCGTAAGCCAGATGTTCCTGACTTCGGAAGAAGTCGGCAAGGTGCGCAGGCTGGCTGAGACGCGGATGCTCAAACGCAGGCATCTGACGTATGCGATATGCCTTACGGCAAGTATTGCCGCGTCGCTGCTGCTCGGGTTTTTCATCTCGGACCATTTTTTCACCAGGCCTGTAAGGGAGCTGGTGGAAGAAAGCGCCATGGCCTTTTCGAACAGTCCGGGACAGATTACGACAATTACCCTTCCTGACGGGACAGTGGTCAATCTCAATGCGGACAGCAGAATAGAGTATCCGGCGGTATTTTACGGGGACGAAAGACGCGTTCGGCTTGAGGGAGAAGCCATTTTCGATGTCGTGCATGATGAAGAAAAGCCGTTTGTGGTGGAGACGTTCAGATATGACATCAAGGTCCTCGGGACAAAGTTCGACGTAACTGCCGAAAGCGGCAAGGACAGGTTTTCCACGGCGCTGATGGAAGGCAGGCTGGCCTTGACGGACAGGATTGACGGAGAACGCTGCGAGATGACGGCGAACACTGTCGCCACGTATGCGGACGGCAGGCTGGAACTTTCCCCGCTCGAAAACAGGGATGACTTCCTGTGGACGGAGGGCATAATTTCGGTCGCAGGGCTTCCGTTTGACAGGCTGATGGAAAAATTCGAAAAATACTATAACGTAAAGATTGTCCTCCGCCGCGACACTCTGCCTAAAATAGGGTACGGCAGGCTGCGCATAAGGATTTCAGACGGTATATACACCGCACTCGACATCCTGGAAAGAACATCCGACTTCACCTATGCCAGTGACACGGCAGGAAGTGTCATATACATTTATTGATTAATTAATTAATAACACAACTAAACTGATCGCCTATGGACACCGGATAGCAACAGATACATAAAAAAAGCCTGCGAATGCTGCAACATCCGCAGGCCGTCCAATCCTCACAACATAAAATGATTGAACTCAGAAGCAGTTTGCGGCTGCTTCAAAAAATTTTGCGAATTTATGAAGAAAATAATTGTCCGGCAAATTTGCCTGACTGTCGTATTGTATTTTTCATGCCTGTTATTCCCTTCCGGGGCTTCCGCACAGGACGTCAGGGTGACCATAAAGATGGAGGATACGGCCATGGAAAACGTGATGACCGAGATAGAGCGGCAGACCCGCTATCTTTTCGGCTCTGACAAGGATGTGGATATTTCCGTGAAAGTGACTGTCGATGTAGACAATGAGCCTCTTTCTGCCGCTCTCGACCAGATGGTCCGCGGAACAGACATCCGGTATGAAATAAAAGATTCCTATATCCTGCTTTCCAATATAACCGGGCAGCCAGACAGGCTCAAGTATGCAAAGGGAAAGGTGACTGACCGGGACGGCAACCCGCTCGTGGGGGCCATGGTATATTCCAAGACAGACATGACAAGATCTTCCGTGACCGACCTGGACGGAAATTTCAGCCTTGAGGTCCCGGAGGGTGATGTGATAGTGATATCCCTGCTCGGCTTCAAGGACATGGAGATTCCGGCATCGGGTGCCAATGCGAACATGTCGATTTCGATGCAGGAAGATATTTCCACCCTTGATGAAGTCGTGGTGGTGGGCTACGGCGTTCAGAAAAAGGTGAACGTGACCGGCGCCGTCAGCCAGATAAAGGCGGATGAAATGCAGGATCGCCCGGTGCTCAAGATGACCCAGGCGCTTCAGGGACAGGTCCCTAACCTCAACATAACTTTCTCCTCGGGCCAGCCCGGCAAGTCCAGTTCCATAGACATCCGCGGTACCGGCTCCATCAACGGCGGCGAGCCTCTGATTCTTATTGACGGCATCCCAGGTTCCCTTGAGAACATCAACGTGAACGACGTGGAAAGCATTTCCGTCCTGAAAGATGCATCCGCAGCAGCGGTTTACGGTGCCAGGGCGGCTTTCGGTGTGATTCTCGTCACGACCAAGAGTGCGGAGGAAGGTACCGTGAACGTGGACTACCAGGGCAGTTTCGGAATCTCCACCCATGCGGTGTGCACTGATTTCGTCACGGATGCCTGGACCAACTCGCGCATAAACGACCAGGCGTTCTACAACAGCAAGGGCACCCATCTTTTCAATTACAGCGACGAACAGTGGAACGAGCTGTATATCAGGCGCAACGACAAGGTCGAGAATCCTGACCGCCCGTGGATTGTAGTCACGAACGAAAACGGCAAGGACAGATACAACTACTATGGAAACTTCGACTGGTTCAACTATCTGTATTCGCGCTTCCGTCCGAAGACTTCCCATTCCCTGAGCGTGTCCGGCACCCAGAAGAAGGTGAAATACCTCATCTCGGGAAACTATTCCGAGGAAACGGGTATTTTCCGTATCGCCCCGGACAAATACCGCCAGTACGGAATGATGGTAAAGGTCGGTGCCGATGTCACCAAATGGCTGACCATCAGCAATAGCACCCGTTTCTACAAGACAAGCTACAACTGGACCGGGTACAACCAGAGCTATACTCCGGACAACGAATATCCGATAGGAAGTTCCGACGCCCAGTTCTATTCTCCGTACTATCATTATCATCCCCAGTATCTTCCGGTCAACCCGGACGGTACGCTCACCGGAAACTCGGAAATGTCGAACTACACCATGGGCTTCGGCCTGCATGCCATCCAGCTCTACGGAAAATCCAAGGGAGAGGAGTCGGAGGCTGAATTATATACTACGTTCGAAGCCGTATTCAAGCTGATGAAAGGCTGGACCGTGACGGCAAACTATACTTACCGCAACACGGATACGAGACGCTGGTACAGGTCCGTGGCCGTACCCTACTCTCTCTACCCGGGCGAGACTGCGACATGGAACTGGGACGCCCTTCAGAGAGACCAGCTGACGGAATGGAGCAGGAACAGGGACTATAATATTTATAATGTGTTCTCCACATACGACAACACTTTCGGCCGCCACCATGTGGGAGCCATGATAGGATTCAACCAGGAGGACTATTACTACAAGAACATAACTCTCGCCCCGAAGAACATATCATCGGAAAATCTGAATGACGTGGGTCTGGCGGTAGGGGATTCTCCCCAATGGTACGGCGGACAGTCGGAATACGCCCTGAGGGGAGCCTTCATCCGTCTCAACTATGATTTCGGAGGCAAATACCTCGTGGAATTCAGCGGCCGTTATGACGGATCGTCCAGATTCCCGAAAAATTCCCGCTTCGCCTTCTTCCCGTCGTTCTCCGCAGGCTACAGGATAAGCGAGGAAAAATTCTTCGAGCCGGCCAAAAGGTGGATTGACAATCTCAAGATAAGGTATTCGTACGGTACGCTCGGCAACCAGAACGTCTCGAACTATGCCTATATCTCTACCATGGGCATCAGCGATTCGGGCTGGCTGAACAGCAGCGGCGACAGGGTCAAGCAGACGAGCATGCCGGATCCGGTGGCTGGAAACCTTACATGGGAGACCGTGACCACAAACAACATCGGCTTAGACTTGGACATGTTCAAGAACAGGTTCAACTTCACTTTCGACGTGTACAGCCGCGCCACCAAGGGAATGCTTACCCAGGGACCTGCCCTGCCGAATGTCTTCGGCGCAACGGAGCCTGAGGAGAATGCCGCCGATCTCGTGACCAAGGGATTCGAACTGTCTATCGGCTGGAGGGACAGCTTCAATCTGGCAGGCAGTCCGTTCAGCTACAGCGTGAAGGCCGTCCTTTCCGATTCCCAGACATGGATTACCAAATTCAACAATCCTACGAAACTCCTCGACCAGTATTACGAAGGCCAGAAGCTCGGTGAAATCTGGGGCTATACCATAGACGGCCGATTCGCTACCGATGCCGAAGCCATGGAATACACGTCCGTAATCAACATGACCCAGGTAGCCTCCCGCGAGATTCCGGGCTATTATGCAGGAGATTCTCGCTGGGTGGACCTGAACGGCGACAAGGTGGTGAACAGCGGAGCCGGCACTTTGGATGACCACGGTGACCTGTCTATCATAGGAAACTCGTCCACCCGTTTCCCGTTCGGTCTCACCCTGACTCTCGGCTGGTACGGATTCGATATCTATGCGTTTTTCCAGGGCATTGGCCACAAGAACTGGGTGCCTGGATCGGAAGCCACGATGTTCTGGGGTCCTTATTCCCGTCCGTACGTATCTTTCCTCCCGTCGGATTTCGAGGAAAAGATATGGTCGGAAGACAATCCGGATGCCTATTTCCCTCGTCTGCGCGGTTATGCTGCCGGAAGCGAGCTTGACAAGCCGAACACGCAGTATATCCAGAATGTGGCTTACTGCAAGCTGCGCAACCTTACCATAGGATATACTTTGCCGAGAAAAGTCCTCGACAAGATACACATGAAGAAAATCAGGGTGTACCTGTCCGGCGAGAATCTTTTCACCTGGTCACCTTTGGAGACGAAATACATGGATCCGGAAGAGACTTTCAGCGGAGACGGAAGGACATATCCTTTCAGCAGGACTTTCTCTGTCGGAGTCGAATTTTCATTCTGATGCTAAATTCATTGTAATATGAAACTGAAAATCTTACATATATTATCGAAGGGCATGGCAATCACGGCGGCCGCCGCATTTGCCATCTCATGCAACGATGACTATCTTGAAAGGTACCCGCTGTCCGAGCTGTCCCCCGAGAACTATTTCACGAACGAAAGTGAACTTGCCACATACTGCAACAGATTCTACAGCGACAATCTCGGCGATATCGTGTCTTCCATTACAAGCACCGTGGATCAGGGGGACGACATAGCCGCGACTACGGTTCCGGTGGAATATACCGGGCTGAGGTACGCACCTGGAAGCGGCGGAGGCTGGTCCTGGTCGGCTCTGAGGAGCATAAATTTCTTCCTGGAGCATTCCTCGAACTGCGACGATGCCATCGCGAAGCGGACATACGATGCGGTAGCCCGTTTCTGGAGAGGCTATTTCTATTTCGAGAAACTGAAACGCTTCGGCGAGGTGCCGTGGTACGACCAGGTCATAGAGCAGGATGATACGGAGCTTCTGATGAAAGCGAGAGATTCGCGCGATCTCGTGTACACCAACATCATAGCCGATCTCGACTATGCCATCGAATATGCTCCGGAGACAAAGGATGCCTGCACGATTTCACGTTGGACTGCCATGCTTCTCAAAACGAGAGTCTGCCTTTTCGAGGGGACATACCGCAAATACCGCGGGATGACCGGCTGGGAAGACATGCTGACCGACTGCGCGGAAACGGCAGACGAAATGATGCGGACAGGAGGGTATTCCCTTTACACCGGCTCCGACAGTCCGTATGCCGACATGTTCCTGATGAAGACTCCGTGCGAAGAATTCATTTTGGCGAAGACATACAACAACGCCCTGAGTGTCAACCATTATCTCAACCTTCATATCCAGGGTCCGTCGCAGACGCATCCGAGCATGACCAGGGATTTGTTCCTTTCCTATCTCTGCTCCGACGGGACGCGCTATACCGATAAGGCCGGGTATGAAACGGAGGATTTCTACGAGTCCACCCAGGACCGCGACCCGAGGCTTTCCCAGTCCATAAGGACGCAGGGATATACCTATCCTGAAAGCGAGACCGTACTTTTGCCGGTATTCTCCGATACGGAGACCTGCTATCAGATATCCAAGTATGTCACGGCAGCCACTACTGTCAACGGAGACAACTGCCTGCCGTATATGAGATATGCCGAGGTCCTTCTGAATTTCGCCGAAGCCAAGGCCGAACTCGGGACCATCACCCAGGATGATGTGGACAGATCCATCAAACTTCTCAGGGACAGGGTGGGAATGCCTAATCTGGATATAGCGGATGCCATCTCTAATCCTGATCAGTTCCTTGCCAAACAGTATCCGAACGTTTCGGGAGCCTATCAGGGCGCCATTCTCGAGGTGCGCCGCGAGAGGAGGGTGGAACTGTTCCTCGAAGGATTCCGCTACTACGACATCGTCAGATGGAAGGAAGGCCAGCTCTTTACCAGGAAATGCAGGGGAGCGTACATCGAACCTGGAGACTATGACATAGACGGCGACGGAGATACCGATGTGGTTTTCTATACCGGAAGCAAGCCGGGTGAAGTGTCCGGCGTGGAATATATCAACATTTCCGAAAGATTCACCCTTTCCGACGGTACGAAAGGCGAAATCATCGCCAATCCGGACATCAACAGGACCTGGGACGAGGACAAGGACTATCTCTATCCGCTGCCTTTGGAAGACCTGAGGCTCAACCCTAACCTTGTCCAGAATCCTGGATGGGAGACTGAATGACAGGATGACTAACACAGATTATATTATGAAATATCTTTATTGCTTATTTTTAGCTGCTGCGGCAGCCGTAGTGGCCTGCTCATCGAAAGTGGAAGATCCGGAGGTGACTCACGAATCCATGCCGGCATGGCAGGAAGGCTATATGGACATACATCATATTTCTACCGGACGCGGAGACGCCATACTCGCTATATTGCCTGACGGTACATCCTGGCTCCAGGATGCCGGAGACTGCGGGACAGACTGGTACGCTTCAGGCCAGGGATGTGCGATATTGCCGAATTCCACCAAATCCGTCGGCGAATGGATAGCGGAGTACGTGAAGCATTTTACCGCGGGGACTCCTTCTGCCGGAGAACTCGACTATGCCTGGCTGACTCATTTCCACGGGGATCATATAGGAACTGCCGACAACGCCATCAACGGCAGCAACGGCTACAAGCTGACCGGAATCACCATGGTCGGCGACCGGGTGAAAATCCACAAGTTGGTGGACAGGGCCTGGCCGGACTACGATGTCCCTACCGAGGAGCTGTGCAGAAAGGAATTCTATCTTTACAATGAGTACAAGATTTTTACCGACTGGCAGATGCAGAACAACGGAATGGAAATGGAGCAGTTCGAGGTCGGGGCCGAAAACCAGTTCAGGATGTTGCACAATCCGGATGCCTGGCCGGACTTTTCCGTGAGAAACCTGTGCGGAAACGGTTATGTCTGGACCGGAACAGGCACTTCCTCGGAGCCCATGTACACCGATGTGACAACACTTGACGAGAACATGTACTCCTGCGGCGTCGTGATACAATACGGCAAGTTCAGATACTGGAACTGCGGAGACATCCCAGGGCTCAACTGGCCGGACTATGCTTCTAAGGAACGCACTTTCGAGACTCCTGTCAGCGAAGTCTGCGGCCCCGTGACGGTGATGAAACTGGACCACCACGGCACGTTCGACACCACATCCGAAGAATGTCTGAAAAATCTCCAGCCGAAGGCCATGATAGCCCTTTCCAGCCATATCCGCCAGCCGTACAAGGATCAGGTGGAGAGGATGATCGACCAGACCATCTATCCGGGCGAACGGGAACTGTATGTGACTACCGACTGCAGCAGGAATGAACTCGGAGACCTGTTCTCGAATTTCAAGCCGGCGGGGCATATCGTAGTGAGGGTGTATGAAGGAGGGACATCATGGCAGGTTTTTGTCCTCGATTCCACGACCACTACCTATGATGTCATTTACAAGTCGGACATCAAGACCCTGTGAGCAAACTATAATACCCTTTTGATATGATATCGACAAGAAATATTATGGCATGCGCATTCCTGGCGTTTTCACTGCTGGCGGCTGTGTCATGCGACGATTTTGAAGACCCTCAGAAAACGTTCATCAGGAACGATTCCCCTGAGGAGGATGCTTCGTTCGACCTTGCCGACGGGAACGTCACTTTCCGCTGGCAGGTGGGCGGAGTACAGGAGAGCGGCTATTACTTCTCGCTTGCAGCCGACAGATTCGGAGATGCGGCCGAGAAAACCGAATTGCTGCCCACGAAATTCAGGTACGAGGCAAATGCCGTGGATTTGGACAGGATACTCAAGAGCTGGGGCTATCTTCCGCGCCAGACGGCTACCGTATGGTGGAGGATAGAGAGTGTGGACGGAAGCGTGTCCGATCTTTCGGAATACAGGAAGATAAACCTTACCACGCTTGAAATGGACGCCGTGGATATCGCCGTGACCGAGCCTGAGGACAATGCCATGATCGCCGTCAATGACGTCGACAATGTGAAATTCGCCTGGGAGCCTGTGCCTAACGCGGATGTCTATTCTCTCGAATTCAGCCTGACTGAAGACGGAGAGCCGATAAGCCTGGCTACCGATACCGACTCCTACACTTCTACGGAAGCCGAGATAAGCGCGGATGTATTCCGCCTCGTATATGACGAATACATAGAGGACGGCGCTGCCGAAGTCGTGCTGTACTGGAAAGTGCGTTCCGGCACATCCGAGGCTCCGGGAGTCAGCTATGCGCGCAGTATCAGGCTTGTAGGTGATTTGCTCCCGGTTTCATCCTTTACCGCCCGTCCCGGCGACCATACGGCGGAACTTTCCTGGACAGTGACCGATTCCCGTATTTCCAAGGTACAGATACAGTGGGCTGGCGGAAGCCAGGACGTGGACGTGCCGTCGGGAAGTACGCAGATGAGCCATACCGTGGAAAATCTCGAGCCGGGGAACATTGTTTTCACCCTGACATCATTCGACGCATCCGGCGCGGCATTGGAAGAGACGGTGACGGCTGAAGCTGCCGTGTATGACCTGGCTTCTTTCAGCGAAGGTCTGACGCAGAAAACCGTCAGCCTCGATGCCCTCCTGCGCGAAGGCGTGACTTTGTCCGTAACCGGAAGCAATGATGAGCATCTGTCTTACTGTGAGATTTCCTATACCGGAACGGACGGCTCCGTGCAGACTGCCACTGTGGAGAATGATGCTCAGAGCATTGTGATAGATGCGGAAAACCTGCAGACGGGCAGCGAAGTGACATTCCTGCAGCATTTTTCTCCTGCGACAGGCGCACTGGACGATGTGGTGAAAGAGCAGACGTTGTATGTGCCTGCATACAGCCTTGTGACTCTGTCCGAAATCAGCCATTGGCCGAATGCCGACAATACGGACGCCCTGCCGAACGAGATGATCGATTGCAGTGTTGTCAGCGATGTCCCGCTTGATTATTCAATGTTGTTTGACAACATTACCACGGATCAACTGAATATGTGGCATACTCCAGGATCTAACGAAACGGTTTCGGAGGAAAATCCGATCATAGCTACATTCGACCTCGGCGCCGAATATAATCTCAGCAGCTATGTTGTCTGGGGAAGATACGGAGGCACCGTAGACAATCCTATGACCGACGGATCCGGAGACAATATTACAGGCTATTTCGCATTCGGAAGCTACAATCCGCGCAGCTTCAAACTCTACGGAAGCGCTGCCGAGCCGAAGAATACGGATGACGACTCTTATTGGGCTGTGAACGGCGGATGGCTCAGTGACTGGACCCTGCTTGCCGACAGCGAAGTGATAAGGCCGAGTGTCAATGTCCCTACAGTCAAGGGCAGCCAGACCGGGACTGACTGGATCCCGACTGCAGAAGATTTCGAGGCGGCTGCCAACGGATTCGAATTCCCTGTGGATATGAAAGCGTCTCCGGTGCGCTACCTGAGAATAGTCATCACCGAGACCTGGGATCCGAGCGAGCGTTACAGGATATCCTTCGGAGAACTTCACTTCTATCAATACACACCTGAAGAATAATGAACATGAAAAACATATTGAAAATATTCGGATATACCCTTCTGTCCGCAATAGCCGGTGCAGGCATTTCCGCCTGCCAGAAGGAAGCCGCTCCGCAGACTGTCGCCATTACGGCGGTCTCTCCTGCCGACAACGCTTCGGCGGACCTTGCGGACGGGAATATCAGATTTGCCTGGGAAGCCTCGGGGTCTGTCCCGGGAGGATTCGAGCTGGTGATTTCCGCTGATGCCGAGGGTGCATCCGCGAAGACATACGAACTTTCCTCCACTGTTTTTTCAAGGGAAATCAAGGCAGTCGACATGGACCTGCTGATGAAGAACTGGGAGATGCCTGCCGCCACATCATCCGCGGTTATGTGGACCGTACGTCCAGCCGTGGAAGGCGAGGCAACTGCTGCGGACTGGAGGACACTGAATGTCAGGAGGCTTGAGACTGAAACAGTGGAAATATATCTCCGTTCGCCGCGGGACAACGGATTTTTCGATCTCGGCGATGAAGATACCGCGGCCGAATTCTCATGGGAAGGCAATTCGTCCATTGCGGGATACCGCATAGAGTTCAGCACGACTGAAGACGGTGATGCCATAAATGTCACGGATGTGGACCTGGAAGTGACTGATGCCGCGACATTGTCTCTTTCCGCTTCCGACCTTGCAAAAATCCTGAAAGCATCGGGTCTGACGGACGATATCGCTGTCCTTTACTGGAAAGTCTATTCTACCGACGAACTCACTCCGGGAGCCAGCGAATCGAGGCGCATCCGCCTGATGAAGGCCGGAGCCACCGGCGTCAGTCCGGTGTCGAATCTGAAAGTCGTGCCTGGATACGAACGTTTTGTGCTGACAGCCGACATTACGGACCCGAGGACCACTAAAGTAGTTGTCACTTACGGGGAAAATACGGAGACAGTCGATATCGACGCGGATCAGGAGACCCTGACTTTCGAGAAGACATCAGTGGCCCAGGGCGAATATGATTTTTCCGTGGTAAGTCACAACGCCTCTGGTGAAACATCCGATGCCGAGACATTCGAAAATGTTTCGGTCTATGGCTCCGCATGGATGTCGTCCAAACAGAACAGGCAGCTGTCCATCTCGTCGATGACAAGCGAAGGCGCGGAATTTACCGTGACTGGGATAGATGATGCGGACCTGCAATACTCCGAACTGATTTACACGTCGGGCGGACAGGAAACCGTGATGAGGGTGGAAAATGATACCGAAAGCATTCTCCTGACTGCCGAAGACGCGGATATGGCGCAGACGGTGACATTGAAGTCCTATTATTCTCCGGCATCCGTGGCAGAGGTCCTTGATGTCGTCTCTCCGGAGACACCGCAGACAGTTTACCTGCCTGAATACGGCGTGCTTGTGGCTCTCGACGGTATCGGGCATTATCCTGCTGCCGACAATACAGGTGCCCTCCCGAACGAGATGAGCATGTGGAACGCCTCGTTCCCGTATTCGAAGATGTTCGACGGTATCACGGATGACCAGCTGAACATGTGGCACACTCCGGGTACGGAGGATAATGTGTCCGAGGAACATCCGATCATAGCCACATTCGACCTTGGCGCTGAATATTATCTCGGCAGCTACCGTGTGTGGGGCCGGTATGCCGGGACGGAGAGCAATCCGATGTTTGATGCAGGCGAAAAACTCTCGTATTTCGCCTTCGGCAGCAACAACCCTCGCAAATTCAGGCTCTACGGCAGTGCCGAGGCTCCGAAGAATCAGACCGACGATGCTTACTGGGCTGTGGACGGAACATGGCTTAATGACTGGACCCTGCTTGCCGACAGCGAGGTGATAAGGCCGAGCGTCAATGTCCCTACCGTACCGGTGATAGACGGAGAGGACAACGAATATTACGTGCCTACGGCCGAGGACTTTGCGGCCGCTGTAGCCGGAGCCGAATTCCCTGTCACGCTTTCAGGAAAGCCTGTCCGCTATGTCCGCATTGTGATTACCGAGACATGGAATCCGGACCAGCTTTACAGGATTTCGTTCGGGGAGATGCATTTCTTCTATTACACTCCACAGGAATAACATTACACGCTATCTATAAAACATGAAGAAAATCCTTATACTTTTTGCCGTCCTGTTGTCCGCTCTGACGGCCGTCTCCTGCAACACCTCTCCAAAGACAGCAGAAGGCCCCAGAACAACAGACGGATACATCGTCGCCGCATACATCTGGCCGTCGTGCCATGATGACAGCCTGGCCCGCAAATATCTCTGGGGAGAGGGCATCGGAGAATGGGAAGTGATAAAGCAGGGAGACCCGCGCTTCGAGGGACATTACCAGCCGAAACAGCCTCTCTGGGGCTATGAGCCTGACAACGACCCTGCGGTGGTGGAGCGCTGGATAGAAGCCGCCGTTTCCCATGGAGTCAACACTTTCATATATGACTGGTACTGGTTCATGAACGGGCCGTATCTTGAAAGCGCCCTGAACGACGGCTTCCTCAAGGCCCGCAACCGCGACAAGATGAACTTCTACATCATGTGGGCAAACCATACCGTGGCGAAAAACTACTGGAACTGCCGCAGATACGGGGATGACGACTCCATCCTGTTTTCTCCCGTGGTGGACTGGAACGACTTCAAAAAGATTGTCGACCGGATCATAAGCCAGTATTTTGTCCAGCCGAACTATCTGAAATTCGACAACTGTCCGGTCATGGCGATATTCGACTACGACCAGCTCGTGAAGAGTTTCGGCAGTGTGGAAGAGACAGCCAGGGCTCTGGACTATTTTCGTGACGAAGCTGTCAAGGCCGGATTCGACGGCATACATTTCCAGATGAATCCTGGCGGCGGCTATCATCTTTCGGATGCCGAGACGCAGAGGCTGGCTGAACTGACGGATAAATTGGGCATCGGCAGCATCGCTTTCTACAACATGGGCGGCTTCGACCCTGACTACCTCAGGCACGGAGCAGAGGCCATTGCCATAAGGGAGCAGTGGGACAAGGCTTTCGATATTCCTGTGTTCCCTACCGTTTCCATAGGCTGGGACGATACTCCGAGATTCCCGGCCAAGGGAGCGGCCGATGTGACGAGGTTCCACAACACTCCGATATCCTTCGGCGCATACCTCGATGTGGCAAAGGACTATGCCGACGCTCATCCACAGCAGCCGAAAGTGGTGGTGATCAATGCATGGAACGAATGGATCGAGGGCAGTTATCTCCTGCCAGACAGGCTGAACGGCTTCGGCTATCTCGAAGCTGTCCGCGACGTGTTCATGCCGGAAGCCTCCGTGCAATGACGATGTGCCATAATTGCAAACCGCCGTGTTATTTATGAAAAAGATTTTAATATCGATTTTTACAATAGCGTTTACATTGCTCCCGGTACTGTCGCATGCGGCATCGCCTGACGGGGCATCCCCTTCTCCCGACCCCTGCGCCTCACCCGAGGCCGTGGTAACGTTCGGGAACGCCCGTTTCACGGTACTCACCCCGAGGCTCATCCGCATGGAGTGGTCCGCCGACGGGAAATTCGAGGACCGCGCCACGCTCGGCGTCACAAACCGCCGGCTGGAAGTCCCGGAATTCGGTGTCCGGAAAACTTCCGGCTCGGTCACGGTAAGGACAGAGTACCTGACCCTTAAATACAAGGGGCGGGAACAGTTCTCCGGAGACAACCTTTCCGTCACCTTCATGATGTCGGACAAGAAGGTCAAATGGCACCCCGGGGCCGACGATTCAGGCAACCTGCTCGGGACAGCGCGGACCCTCGACCGGTGCGACGGGGACACATTGATGGACCCGTACGACCCGGGCATCATCTCGCGCGACGGCTGGGCGGTGATAGATGAAAGCAGCCGCCACCTGTTCGAGCCTGTGGACAGCGACTGGAAATACTGGGTCGCGGAGCGTGACAGTGTCGCCCGCCAGGACCTCTACTTCTTCGGCTACGGGCATGACTACACTGCGGCCCTTGCCGACTTCACGAAAATCTCCGGAAAGATTCCGCTTCCGCCGAAATACACGTTCGGCTACTGGTGGTGCCGCTTCTGGCAATATTCCGACTTCGAACTCATCGATCTTGCAAGGCATTTCGAGGATTTCAGCATCCCCATCGATGCGATGATCATCGACATGGACTGGCACGAGACCTGGTCGGAGCTCAAGGCAGCCACCCCGCCCCGGGAGCC
>CALUQC010000136.1 GCA_944322805.1 uncultured Bacteroidales bacterium
GGCAGATGTCTCGACAGGCTCGACATGACAGGTTGAGACCTCCCTGTCATCTCGACCGAAGCCTTCCCTCCATGATGACAGGGAGAGGTCGGCGCCTTGGAAATGGCGGGGCGTACTTCGGCTGCAACTCCGCTCGAATGTCGGGAACGGGCTCTGGTGTGATGTGGAGTCTGGGTCTGCGGCGGCGACAGAGGGCACTGTTGACCCCGTAAGGGGGTGTATCCCTGTGCCCTATGCGCCGCCCGGGCCCTATCTGCAATCCGGGTACAAATTCCGTAGAATTATATACACGGTGAATCGATTTCAAAGTGTATATTTGCAACGTTTTTATGATAGTATTATGACAAAGACAGATTTTATAGCAAGGATTGTGACGCTGTCACTTGCGTTGGCAGTCCTCCCCGTCATCGGCTGCGCTCAGGGACAGCCGGTACCGGGCAAGGACGGGAACAAATATGTCCCGTATGAAGAAAGGACAGGCAATGAATCCATCGTATATTTCACCCGCAATCTCAGTCCGGAAGGCCTGAGCAAAGCCTATGAACAGGTTTGCGCGGGCATTGAAGGCAATATTGCCGTGAAACTTCATACAGGCGAGCAGAACGGACCGAACATTATCCCGAGTGCGTGGGTGAAGGAATTGATTTCCAAGGATATCCCGGATGCAACGATAGTTGAGACAAATACCTATTACACGGGAGACCGATATACTACCGAACAGCATCTTAAAACTTTGGAAGTCAACGGATGGACATTTTGTCCGGTGGATATAATGGATGCCGAAGACACTACCACGCTGCCTGTCGAAGGAGGAAAATGGTTTAGGAAAATGGCTGTCGGCAGTCATCTGAAAAACTATAATTCATTGGTGGTACTTACTCATTTCAAGGGCCATACGCAGGGAGGTTTCGGCGGCAGCAACAAGAACATCGGCATCGGGTGTGCTGACGGACGTATCGGAAAGGCATGGATTCACACTACTCCTGGCCAGGACAATCAGTGGGATATAGCCAAGGAAGAATTCATGGAGCGCATGACTGAATCCACGAAAGCGGTTACGGACTATTTCGGCAAGCATATCGCATACGTGAACGTGATGAGAAACATGTCCGTTTCGTGCGACTGTGAAGGCGTCAATGCTGCTCCGGTAGTGACGCCGAACGTGGGAATCCTCTCCTCTACAGATATTCTGGCAATAGACCAGGCCTGCATCGATTTGGTCTATGCGATGACCGAGGCCGAACATCACGACCTTGTGGAACGCATCGAGACTCGCCACGGTCTCCGCCAGCTGTCCTACATGAAGGAATTGGGAATGGGAAACGACCGTTACATCCTGATAGACCTGGACAATGGAGGAAAACGCATCACTCCTGAAGAAGCCGTGAAAGGCCTCATGCCATTTGTCAATACCCGGGAGCAGAATTGAAATTTTCCAGCACGATTTTTCAAAAACAATAAAAATGCAGTTGATTCAGAATAAGGAATTCGGAGGCGAGCGTCCTCTTTTCGCCTCCCATGATCTTCATATCGACAATGTAATCATCCGTGAAGGAGAATCCGCCATAAAGGAATGCAGCAACATCGTGGCGACGAACTGCCGTTTCGAAGGCAATTATCCGTTCTGGCATGTACATGGATTCACGATAGCGGACTGTTATTTCGCAGTAGGAGGCCGTTCGGCGCTCTGGTACTCCGACCATTTGAAAATGACCGATACAGTCATCGATGCCCCGAAAATGTTCAGGGAAATGAATGACATCGAGATAGCAAATGTCGTGATGAACGATGCGGACGAGGTGTTCTGGAGGTGTGAAAGGATAAATGTCAGGAATCTCGAGCTCCACGGAGGCACATATCCCTTCATGTTCAGCAACAATATCTATGTGGACGGCCTGGTGAGCGACAGCAAATACGTATTCCAGTATGTTAAAAACGTGGAGATACACAATGCCGTCATCACTACGAAGGATGCTTTCTGGGAGGTGGAGAACGTGACCATATATGATTCGGAACTGAACGGCGAATATCTCGGGTGGCATTCGCGCAACCTGCGTCTGGTAAACTGCCGCATTTCCGGAGAACAGCCGCTCTGCTATGCACATGATTTGGTCCTGGAGAACTGCACATTCGATCCGTCCTGCGACAGGGCGTTCGAATACAGTACACTGAATGCGGATATACAGGGTGCAATCACGAACATAAAGAATCCCATGTCCGGCCGGATAGTCGCGGACTCCATCGGCTCCGTCACAATAGATGAAAACATCAAGGCTCCGGCCGACTGTAAAATCGAAGTCAGGAAACAACAGTGACGGCAGCTTCGCCGGAATATTTGACATGCAGCATGTCTGACAATTTTACAGAAACGCGCACGGTAGAGCTGAAAACGGTTTGCGAATGCAATGAATTATTGAATAACAAGACATTGCATCCGCAAATCGCCATTATAGACCTGAACGACACCTGTGTTATTGGAAAATATCTCAAACTCGGCCTCTATACCGTAATCCTGGTTGAAAAGCCCGGAAAAAGCTGTTCCTGCGGCTGCAAATGCTACGATTTTTCCTTTGCGGTCATGCTTTTCCTCGCCCCTGGCGCAAAGTTCATGTGGAACAGCATGGAAACGTTGCCCGGCACGGGCACCATGCTCCTTTTCCATCCCGATTTTCTCCGCAACACTTCGCTCGGACACGACATGGGAAACTATTCCTTTTTCCTCTATGACAGGGAAGAAGCCTTGCATCTGTCCGAACGGGAAACTTTTGTCGCTAAAACCTGCCTCGCTTCGATAGGGGAGGAACTGCATCATGCGATAGACGGCCACAGCGAAGTCATCTTGTCCCGGCAGATAGAACTTCTGCTGGATTACTGCGCCAGATTTTACGAGCGGCAGTTCATCATGCGGACGGACTGCGACGGAAATCTGACGGGAAAGATGAAATTATTGTTGCAAAATGCCCTGCAGTCGGCAAAATTTACAGGCTGTCTTCCCGTCCCGGCATATTTTGCATCGGCCCTCGGCATGTCGGAAGCCTATTTCCGGGACCTGCTGAAATTCGAGACCGGCAAGACCTTCGAAGAATTCTGCAACGCTGTCCTTATGCTCTGAATTCGGGCTCAGACGGCTGTCAGGACCGGTATTGCCCCCTTGGTAAAAAATACAAACATTCTGACAAAATATGAAAGCCCCGACACACCTCAGTTAGTATTTTCGCATATTCAATTAATACTAACCACATAAGTTTTATGAATAATCTGACTTCTAAAATTTATCTATTGATCGTGGGCATGCTCGTCACTCTGACGGTATCTGCCCAGCAGATCACAGGTGTTGTCAAGGATACCGGAGGCCAGCCGCTCGCAGGCGTTTCCGTATTCGTGGACGGCACGACAACGGGAGCATCGACCGATGTCGATGGAAAGTATGCCATAAATATAGAAGATGCAGCCGGCAAGACGCTCGTGTTCTCTTTCATAGGAATGAGGACGCAGGAAGTCCGTATAGGAAGCAGCCTCGTATATGACATCGTGATGGAGGAAGATGCCAACTTCCTCGAGGAAACGGTGGTCATCGGATATGCTACCGTAAAAAGGAAGGACCTGATAGGCTCTGTGTCTTCGGTGGACAGCAAGACCCTTGCAGCCATGCCTGTAACCTCTGTCAGCGAAGCCTTGACCGGAAGGATGGCGGGCGTGCAGGTGACTACCACTGAAGGAGATCCAGACGCGGAAGTGAAAATCAGGGTCCGCGGTACCGGCTCCATCACCCAGGACAGTTCTCCTCTTTATATTGTGGACGGTTTCCCTGTCGAAAGCATTTCCGACATCCCTGCATCGGACATACAGAGCATTGACGTCCTGAAAGACGCTTTCTCGACAGC
>CALUQC010000137.1 GCA_944322805.1 uncultured Bacteroidales bacterium
GCTGCAAGTCATTGTCTGTCTGAAGAAAACGTTGCGCCCGCACAGGGAGGGCCCCACGGAGTGGGAGGGTTTTCTGAAGACAGATAATGACGCCTACTTGTTCAGGGCAGTTGCCACATCCACAGCACATGCAACAGTACATCCTACCATAGGGTTGTTGCCTATTCCAAGGAATCCCATCATCTCCACGTGGGCTGGAACTGAAGATGAACCTGCAAACTGAGCGTCACTGTGCATACGGCCCATGGTGTCGGTCATACCGTAGGAAGCAGGACCTGCGGCCATGTTGTCCGGATGCAGGGTACGGCCTGTACCGCCGCCGGATGCAACGGAGAAATACGGTTTGCCGGCAAGGACGCGCTCTTTCTTGTATGTACCTGCGACAGGGTGCTGGAAACGCGTAGGGTTGGTAGAGTTTCCGGTAATGGAAACATCCACACCCTCATGCCACATGATGGCAACACCTTCGCGGACGTCATCGGCACCGTAGCATTTCACCTTGGCACGAGGGCCGTCGCTGTATGCAATCTCACGTACCACCTTCAACTCACCGGTGTAGTAGTCGAACTGGGTCTGGACATAAGTAAAGCCGTTGATACGGGAAATGATCTGGGCAGCATCCTTTCCGAGACCGTTGAGGATGCAGCGCAGAGGCTCCTTGCGTACCTTGTCTGCCTTTGCGGCAATCTTGATCGCACCTTCGGCGGCAGCGAAAGACTCGTGGCCGGCAAGGAAAGCGAAACATTTGGTCTCCTCGCGGAGAAGCATTGCGGCGAGGTTGCCGTGTCCGAGACCTACTTTACGGTCATCTGCCACGGAGCCGGGGATGCAGAAAGACTGGAGGCCAATACCGATAGCCTCGGCAGCCTCGGCAGCATTCTTGCAGCCTTTCTTGATGGCGATGGCGCAACCTACAACATATGCCCATTTGGCATTCTCGAAACATATCGGCTGGGTGTCCTCACAAGTCTTGTAAGGATCGAGACCATACTTGTCACAGATAGCGTTGGCCTCTTCGATATCCTTGATACCGTTTGCATTGAGCGCAGCGAGAATCTGTTTGATACGACGATCCTGGCTTTCGAACTTAACTTCTCTTATCATGGTATGTCTCCTCCTTATTCTTTACGTGGGTCGATATATTTGACAGCGCCATCCTCTTTGGAGAAACGGCCGTAGGTACCGGTCACCTGCTTCAGGGCCTCGTTGGCGTCAACGCCTTTCTTCACGAGATCCATGAATTTGCCGAGATGGACGAACTCGTATCCGCATATCTCGTCATTCTTGTCAAGGGCGAGAGTCTTGATGTAGCCCTCTGCCATCTCAAGATAACGCGGACCCTTTGCCAATGTACCGTAAAGCGTACCTACCTGGCTGCGGAGTCCCTTTCCGAGATCCTCAAGGCCTGCGCCTATCATAAGTCCGCCCTCGGAAAATGCAGACTGGGTACGTCCGTAAACGATCTGGAGGAAAAGCTCCCTCATGGCAGTGTTGATGGCATCGCAGACGAGGTCGGTATTGAGAGCCTCGAGAATGGTCTTGCCCGGAAGGATTTCAGACGCCATGGCTGCGGAATGAGTCATGCCAGAGCATCCGATAGTCTCCACGAGAGCTTCCTGTATGATACCCTCCTTGACATTCAGAGTCAGTTTGCAGGTACCCTGCTGAGGCGCACACCAGCCCACTCCGTGAGTCAGGCCGGAAATATCGGTGATTTCCTTAGATTTTACCCATTTTCCCTCCTCAGGAATAGGAGCAGGACCATGGTTTGGCCCCTTTTTGACACAGCACATCTGCTGCACTTCATGTGAATAAACCATAACCTTATTGTTGTAAAAAGTTCTTTCAAATCCGCCGCAAATATAATCTATTCGCGGATTTTTCGCAATATGCGGCGGGAATCAATTTTCGGGCGCGGCACAGGCCGGAACAGAGCGGGAAATCAGCAATTCATGTCGAGCATGGAACTCAGTTCGGACATCGCTTTTCTCGGAGACTTGTTCCGGTACAGGACCTCGTACACCATATCGGCAATCGGCATGCTGACCTTGTGTTTCAGATTTATGTGCCTTATGCACTCGGCGGCATAATACCCCTCGGCAATCATAGTCATTTCGTTAAGGGCGCTTTTCACGGTGCATCCGTGGCCTATGAGAAGTCCGAGCCGCCTGTTCCGGCTGTAAGACGAATAGCACGTCACCAGAAGATCACCCAAATACGCGGAATTGAACGTGTTCCTGCTGTCTGGATAGCTCTGTTCGATAAAGCGGGTCATCTCGTTCGCACAGTTCGATACGAGCACGGCAATGAAATTGTCACCGTAGCCCAGCCCCTTGGCCAGTCCCGCAGAAAGCGCATAAATATTTTTAAGTATGGAAGCGTATTCCACCCCGTAAAGATCCACGGAATAACAGATGTGTATGTACCTGCTGGCCAGCTTCTCCCCTACCGTCCTCGCGTTTTTCTCGTCGGCACTCGCCAAGGTCAGGAAAGAAAGTTTGCCTCGAGACACCTCTTCCGCATGAGTAGGACCGGCTATAACGCCCATTTGTCTGAAACTCAAATTATAACGGTCGTGAAGATATTCGGCCACGGTTTGCCAGCTGTCCGGAATTATGCCCTTGATAGCCGAAACGATGAACTTGTTCTCAAGGGAAACCGTCAGCGGAGCGAGAAAATCCTTCAAAAAGGCGGAAGGCACCGAAATTATCAGTACGTCGGCATTCGACACCACCTCGTCCAGATTGTCCGAAGGATGAATAAAATCCTTGTCGAACTCCAGTTCACTCAAATACTTTGGATTCCGCCCCTCGTTCTGAAGCCCCTCCAATACTTCCCTGTTCCTCACGTACCACTCCACGACAGTCCTGTTTTTCGCAAGCATGCCCGCTATCGCCGTCGCCCAGCTGCCATAACCTATCACGGCGTATTTTGCATCAGATCCTATTTGTACTTCCATCAGATAAAAGTTTTTCACCTCCGGGAGGCAAAATTCACGTAAAGATAGCTATTTTTAACGAGGTTTTTGAAAACCGTTTTGAAATATTGACGATAATACAATATTTTCGGGGTGTCCTCCGGACAATGCGGACAGGCCCGAAAAGCAGATTCTGATTATGGGAAAACTGAAAATATCCATGCTGCAGACAGATATAGTCTGGAAAGCACCCGGTGAAAACATCCGCAGGGCGGAAAGTCTGATGAAGGCAAATCCGGGCGCGGACCTGTATGTCCTGCCGGAAATGTTCACGACAGGTTTCTGCACCAGCCCGGAAAACATTGCGGAAGACACCTCCGGGAAGAGTCTCGAATGGATGAAATCAATGGCGGAGCAAAACAGGTGCGCCATAGCGGGAAGCCTCGCCATCCATGAAAACGGGTGCTACAGGAACAGGCTGTACTTCGTCTGCCCGGACGGAACTGCCGCATACTACGACAAGAAACACCTGTTCGCAAACGGAGGTGAACATCGCAGTTTCACTGCCGGGGACAGGCGTGTAACCGTAGATTACAAGAGTGTCAGAATCCTTTTGGAAATATGCTATGACCTTCGCTTCCCGGTATGGGCGCGGAACAGGGGCGACTACGACATGATCCTGTACGTGGCGAACTGGCCTGACAGGAGAATAGAAGCCTGGAACACCCTGCTCAGGGCAAGGGCCATAGAAAACCAGTGCTTCGTATGCGGGGTGAACCGTGTCGGCAGCGACCCGGACAACAGATATTGCGGCGGCTCGGCAGTCATCGGGCCCAACGGGGACACATTGGCGGAATGCGAAAACCGGAAGGAAAGCGTGGCCACGGCAGACATCGATATTGCCCT
>CALUQC010000138.1 GCA_944322805.1 uncultured Bacteroidales bacterium
GATGATGTCATCTACATATCACCGTACAAGACCCTCGAAATTCCTTATACCAAGACTGTCTGGGGAGAACCCGAGAAATCAAACCGCGTAACCAAGCCTGAGATATACCACTCTACATTAAGGCCATCCAAAAACGCCGCCGACCAGCAATATGCCATCAACTACAACGAGACATGGGCAGACGGACTCATCTATTTCAATATCCTTGACGAAACAGTGGAAGGGTATCCGAACAGGCGGAAACTGGGAGATTTCATGGACCGTCCATACGATTATCCTAACGGCTGTGACCCTCTTACGGACAACGGCTCCTGGATAGACATGGAAACCGGAGTAATTCATTTCAATCTGACCGTTATGGATTCGGCATACGCTGGCTCCGGAGGATTCCCTATCCAGATAGAACTGACCCCTGCCGAATAAGTCATCTTTCCCAAAACAGGTGAAAACATGAGAAGATACCTTTTTTGTTCCGTATTCCTTGCCGCACTCCTTTCGTGCGGCAAGGATTCGGAAAATCCGATAACAGAAACCCCGACAGGACCTGTAGACGACCCGTATGCGGTAGATCTGCCGAACGGGAACTTCGAGTCAGGACTTGAAGGATGGACAAGACATGACTATGCAAACGGAGAGAATGCCGTATTCGAAATAGCGGAGGGACAAGGAACGAACGGGAGCAAATGCCTGAAAATACAGCAATTTCCTGAAAACGGCGTATGCTGTGTGGCTGCGGAAAGGAAACTGACCGGTCTCGAGCCGGACCAGATGTACCGTGTATCGGCCCGCGTCAGATATTCCGATGTTCCGAACGATGAAGGTACGGGACCGGTCCTGTTCAGCCCGAATACGAACCAATACTGGAACTCGTCGAAATATCTTTACGGCACGGAACTGAAAAGCTGGACTACGGTCAGCTGCGACTTTCTGACCGACGACTGGGGCGATGCGACAATTTCCGTCGCACTCGGATTCTGGCAGGGCGGATTGGCCAACGGCGGCCGCTCCACCGGTACGGCCTATTTCGACAACATCACAGTCAAAAAGGTGTCCGATGAACTTTTCACTTTGAAAGGAGAACATGTCCGGCTTTACATAGAGCCTTCAAAGGTCATCATAGCAAACGATGTACTGTCGAAATGGCTCGAACGGCTCGACATGATGTACGAATCGTACGCGGAACTTATGGGCGGTACTCCTTACAACGGCCGGAATCTTGCCATACTCACTACCCGCGGCATATACAGCGGCTACTGGGCTCTGGCAGGATATCCGATTCTCTGGAGCAGCAACTATACCGCCGTAGAAGACTCCTTCGCCCAGATGGCTGACTACGATGACTGGTGCTTCGGCCTTCTTCACGAACTGGGCCACGTCTTCAACATAGGCAATTCCGGATGGAACTGGAACGACGAAATGTTCGCGAATTTCAGGATGCAGTACGGTCTCGAAAAGAACAACGGCAAAGTCTGGATGGACGGAGCAGACGGGCAGAAAAGAATATATCAGGGCAGGGAAATCCTTGCAATGTATAAGATAGACTATGACAAGACCATCGCCACGCAGGTAAACGACAACGGCATACACTACATGCTGGCCCGACTTGCCGATGAAAGCATCCTGGGATGGGAGCCGTTTATCAGGACGTTCCAATATCTGTCGAAGAACGGTGGCAGCGGCGGTACAAACTACGATAAGTTCATTTATTTCGTCAACACCCTGTCACGCTATGCCTCCGAAGTCCACGGGAAAGACATTAATGTGCTGACAGAGTATTTTACGGAGCAGGAACTTGAATCCATACGCAAACAACTTCAATAACACGAAACAATGACTGGAATTTTTCAAAAGGCTGCTGCCGCCATGGCAGTGGCAATAGCGATTTCCGCCTGCAAAGGCGGTCCCGTATATGAAACTTCATTTGAAGATGACGTCCTGCAGAGCGGGGAATGGGTCATCGGAGGAAATCCTGCCGCCGGCGCCGCTGCGGAATACCTTGCGGACGGCGGAGTGGACTCGACAGGCTGTATCCATATCTCGTCTCCGGAAAGGACCGAGTTTTATGTCAGCCATAAGCTGACCGGATTGGACACGGCATCTCTTTACCGCATGTCGGCGAAAGTGATGACGAAAGGAGTGAAAGACGGCCGCGGAGCCATTCTCAGAGTGAATACGGATAAGAGCGACCAAATATGGAACGCTTCCGAATTCATCTACGGAGACACCCCGTGGAAAGAAGTCTACATTGATTTCATACCTGCCGCCGACGGGACTGCTGAAATCTGCTGTTCCCTCGGAAATTTCGGAGGCACATACAACGGCGGCACGGCGTCAGGCGAAGTATGGTACGACGATGTTACGGTGACTAAAACGACCGAAGAACAGATATATTTCCGTCCGGGCAAACATGTCAGTCTCGCTCTCGACAGGGACAAGGTCAGCATATCGGATTCAGTAGCGGATACATGGCTTGCAAACTTGGATAAGGTCTACGAAAGCTATGTCGATCTGATCGGCGACTGTCCTTACGACGGGCGGAACATCATGGTGCTCACCACTCCTGGCATGGAAGCCGGATACTGGGCGCTCGCCGGCAATCCTATCCTCTGGAACAGCCATACGGATATCAGCGGGAATCTGTCGAAAATCGAAACTGAAGGCGACTGGATCTTCGGCATCCTGCATGAAATCGGCCACACTTTCTCTCCGGGGACTGTAGCAGACAACGGCATGTGGAACTGGAATGACGAACTGTTCGCGAATTTCAGGATGTCCTACGCCCTCGAAGCATGCGGAGGCACGGTCATCATGAGGGATACAAAATACACCGGAGCTGAAATCATGGACTATTACAAGATATTCTATGACGAGACCATCGGCAGCGGGATAGCGAAGAATAACGGAGATGCGCTTCATTATACGTTCCTCCGCATAAAGGAAAAATACGGATGGGACATATTCAAAACGGCTTTCCGCGAACTGTATGCCGCCGATCCGTCCACGATGAAAGACCTCCGCGGAGACTATGAGAAAATGTTGTTCTTCCTGAAATACGTGTCCG
>CALUQC010000139.1 GCA_944322805.1 uncultured Bacteroidales bacterium
CGAGAGTCGGAATGTCGTCGTTTTTTTTGCTGTTATCGTTTCCATATCCCTTGTATTTGTATTGCAAATATAATACAAATGCAATTATTATGAAATATCATTTTCAACTGGTGACAACTTGTCACCATTTCATTACCCTCCTCTTTGAGACGTTGTTTGAGCTTGGTCCAATTGTCATATAGTAACGTGAGTTCGATGAATTTTAATTTATTGAAAATCATCGAACTTCCGCTGAGGAGCAGGACGTAAGTCCTGCGACGGGCCCCCAGCGAGGGGGCGAATGGGGGTGGCGCCCCTTGAAAAGGGGCTGTCGCCACAGCGACTGGGGTTTGAGAAATCTGGATTTCGAAGAAATCCTTAACGACTGTTCGACGAATTCCCTGGTCCTGAACAACATAAATTCGTCGAACTGACGTTAACATAAGCCCCCATGCAGATTATCGTTGAAAACAAGGACTATGGGAAAGAAAGAAAATGTCAGGAAAATGTTCGACAACATAGCCGGAGACTATGACAAGCTGAATCACATCATGTCGCTCGACATAGACCGGTCATGGAGGAAAAAGGCCGTGAAAGTGATTGCCGACACGGAAAAGCCGGTACAGGTGCTCGACGTGGCATGCGGGACCGGAGATTTCTCCATTGCCATAGCCCGTGCGGCAGCATCAGGCAGCAAAGTCACGGGAGTCGACCTGTCGGAAAATATGCTGGCGGCCGGTCGGGAAAAAATCTCGAATGCCGGGATGGAAGACCGGATCAGCCTCGAACAGGGCGACTGCGAGGCGTTGCGTTTCGAAGACGGTACATTCGACCGGGTAACGGTAGCGTTCGGCGTCAGGAATTTCGAGCATTTGGAACTCGGGCTGAAAGAAATGCTCAGAGTTCTGGCTCCAGGCGGGAAAGCAGTCATCTTGGAGCTGTCCCTGCCGGGCAACCCGATACTCAGATTTCTGTTCAATCTCTATTTCCTGCATGTCCTGCCGGTCATAGGAGGCGCAATTTCCAAAGACAAGGAGGCTTACAGATATCTCCCGGCATCGGTCCTGAAATTTCCAAAACCGCAGGCATTCCTGCGTATGATGACGGAATGCGGCTTCTCGGAAGTCGGCACGAAAGCGTTCACATCCGGCATATGCAGAATGTATGTCGGTAAAAAGCATCAGCCTGAATACACCGGCGGGCAATTACAGTAAGAACTGGATAAAGCCGAAACCGGCAAGCAGCGCGAACAGGAATGTCGAGATGACGAGCAGCGGAAGCATCGGATCGAGAGCCTTGCCGCTGCGCTTCCATACACCGCTGAGATGCAGGATAAACAGCGGCAAAGTCAGCACGTAAAGGTAATGCCACAAGTCGAATATCCTCAACGCCGAATATCCGAACATGCAGAGCCATCCAGCGGCAATCAGCAATGTCTGATAGATTTTCGCATTTCTCTCCCCTATCCTTACCGGGATGGTCCGGCGTGTAGCCCTGTCACTCTCCATATCCCTTATATTGTTGACATTCAGGACAGCCGTACTGAAACACCCGACAGATACGGCCGGCAGCAGGAGTATCCAGGTGCGGATTTCATGAGCCGCGACGAAATATGCTCCGAGGACGGAAACAATGCCGAAGAAAACGAATACATAGAAATCTCCCAGCCCCCTGTAGCCGTAAGGCCGCCTGCCGAGAGTGTATTTCAGTGCTCCGGAGATGGCCGCGGCACCGAGGAGCATCGTTATGAAAGCCCCGAAATCGAAAAAGGTCCCGAAAGAAAGCCTTATCATTACAAGGCCGCTCACAACCGAAAGAACGGCATAGACCCCCACCATGACCTTATACTCTTTCTCGGAAACAAGCCCTTTCGTCAATGTGTATGCAGGCCCTTTCCTGTCTGCTATCCTGTCGGTACCTTTCAGAAAATCGCCGAGCTCATTGGCAGTATTGGACAATATCTGAAGGAACACTGCCGTAAGCAGGGTAAAGACAGCCACCCACGGATCGATTCTGTAATCGGATGCCGCCAGCATCAGTCCGAGCACCACTCCGGCAAGGGACTGGGGAAGCGTCCTGAGACGCATCGCGGTAATATATGCCCTGAATTTTTCCATATCAATAAAACAACGGCTTAAACAACGTACAACATATAAAACAACACATAAAACAACAAAACGAACAACCACAGGCAAATACAATCTTGCGACCTTTGTCTCCGGTTAAGAATCTTATTCGTCTCTTTCTGTGGAGACTCAATCGGAAATGTGTGCAATTAATACCGAATTCCACAGAGATAAAACGGGTTGTCGGGAGACAACCCGTTTTGTTCTTATATAACGTCTGTTCGACGAATTCATGTTGCCCAGGACCAGGAAATTCGCCGAAGAAAGACCTCCTGAAGCCGTAGAAGGCTTCCGTCAATCCAATTTCAGTACAGCCATGAACGCACTCTGCGGAACTTCCACAGTACCTATCTGGCGCATCCGCTTCTTGCCCTGCTTCTGTTTTTCGAGCAGTTTGCGCTTTCTTGTGATGTCTCCGCCGTAACATTTGGCAGTAACATCCTTTCTCACCGCCTTTACAGTCTCCCGGGCAATGATTTTGGCTCCGATAGCCGCCTGAATCGCCACGTCAAACTGCTGGCGGGGTATCAGCTCCTTCAGTTTTTCACATATTTTCCGGCCGAAATCGTAAGCATGGTCGGCATGGATAAGGCTCGACAGGGCATCGGCAGGGTCTCCGTTCAAAAGTATGTCGAGTTTCACCAATTTAGCCTCCCGGAATCCGATTAGATGATAGTCGAAGGACGCATACCCCTTCGAAATGGACTTCAGCTTGTCGTAAAAATCGAATACAATTTCCGAAAGCGGCATATCATAAGTCAGTTCGAGACGGTCCGAAGTGATGTAATGCTGGTTTACAAGAGTCCCTCTCTTGTCCAAACACAGTTTCATTATAGGTCCGTAGAAATCCGATTTCGAAATCACCTGGGCCCTGATATAAGGCTCCTCAATCTTAGATATGAGTGTCGGGGCAGGAAGTCCCGACGGATTATGGACATCCACCACATCCCCCTGGGTCGTATAGACCTTGTACGAAACGTTCGGCACGGTAGTGATGACATCCATATTGAATTCCCGGAAAAGGCGCTCCTGAATGATTTCCAGATGCAGCAGCCCGAGGAAGCCGCATCTGAAACCAAAGCCGAGGGCCAATGAAGATTCCGGCTCGAAAACGAGAGACGCGTCATTGAGCTGGAGTTTTTCAAGCGAAGACCGCAGTTCCTCGTATTGGTCGGTCTCGACCGGATAGACTCCGGCAAAAAGCATCGGCTTCACCTCCTCGAAGCCGGCTATTGCCTCGGCACACGGATTTTCCACATGCGTGATCGTATCTCCGACCTTCACTTCCGAAGCCGTCTTGATTCCCGAAATTATGTATCCTACGCTTCCGCACGGTATCTCCTTCCTCGGGTCCAGTTTCATTTTCAGGACTCCGACTTCATCGGCATCATAGATTTTCCCCGTATTGAAAAACTTCACCTTGTCGCCGGACCTGATACTGCCGTTGACAATCTTGAAATATGCGATAATACCTCTGAATGAATTGAATACGGAATCGAAAATCAAGGCCTGCAACGGTGCGTCAGGGTCCCCTTTCGGCGCAGGAATCCTCTCCACTATCGCATCAAGGATCTCAGGCACGCCCTGTCCCGTCTTGCCCGAAGCGCAAAGCACGTCTTCCGGCTTGCATCCGAGCAGGTCCACCACCTGGTCCGTCACCACATCCACCATTGCGGAGTCCACGTCTATCTTGTTCAGCACCGGAATGATTTCGAGGTCATGCTCTATGGCCAGATACAAATTCGAAATCGTCTGAGCCTGAATACCCTGGGTCGCATCCACCACTAACAGGGCGCCTTCACAGGACGCTATCGCCCTCGACACCTCGTAGGAAAAATCCACATGGCCCGGAGTATCGATAAGGTTCAGCACGTATTTTTCTCCGTTATGGACGTAATCCATCTGGATGGCGTGGCTCTTGATCGTGATGCCCTTTTCCTTCTCCAAATCCATCGAGTCGAGCACCTGGGCTTCCATATCCCTGGCAGCCAGAGTCTTCGTAATCTCGATCATCCTGTCCGCCAGCGTACTTTTCCCGTGATCGATATGTGCGATAATGCAGAAATTCCTTATGTTCTTCATATTGTCTTCTTTCCGTTGCCTCCGGACACAAACCCCGGGAGACACAATTCCGCAAAGATAACAAGTTTTATGTAATTAACACATAAGTTCCTATCCTGCAAGTTAGGTAAACGAAATCCAGAAAACATCCCGAGAGCGGCGCCGGACTCATTCGGAAGCCTGTGCCGGCGGCAGATAGAAGTCGCGGGTGAGGGATAGGTAGTCAGGGGTGTATGATCCGCCGTCGAGGATGGTGAGGAGGGATTCGGAAATTCCGGGTGCCGCGGCAATGGCGGGACGGCGGGAAAATTCCACGACTATGCGGGACGGCCGTTTTTTGGGTGTTGTCCGTATCCGGACAATGCGGAACGGCATCAGTCCGGCCATGCGGGCATGGCGGAGCAGCCATGTTTCCGTGTCGGCGGGAAGGATGACGGACAGGATGCCGGAAGCGGTCAGATGTCCTGCGGCAAAATCGACGAGTTCGCGGTAGGACAATGTATCCGTGTGGCGGGCGGCGTTGCGTCTGAGGTCGGGAGCACGGAGAGAAAGGTCGTAATACGGCGGATTCGAAAAAACGTGGTCGAATTCCGACGGCAAATTTCCGTACGACATGCCGATGGAAGGGAAATCCTGCACCGGGAAGGCCGCAGGGCCAGACGGCAGGGGCCGGAGGGTATGGTCAAGACCGGACAAAGGGCAGTGCCGCGCAGAGAGCATCGCAGGCCATGGAGAATTCGCGAAATTGGCGGCAGCTTCCCGGGCAGACGGTCCGTCTATGTCTATGCCGAGGATCCGGCACTGCGCCGCGCCCGCTTCGGGAACTGTCCCGGAATCCGGACCGGGCTGGCAATACATGTCGGAAATCCGCTGTGCGGCCATCAGGGCTATGGTACCGGTACCCGTCCCCACATCAAGGCAGGTACGGTCTTCCGGACGGACTGTCATGAGAGCGCCGAGCAGGACGCCGTCGGTATTTACCTTCATGGCCGACTCGGTATTTTCTACCGAAAAACGGCGGAATCTGAAAACACTCATTCCCCTGAAGCATCCTGTTCCTGATTCACGAAAAGTCCGTCCCGCATGAAAAGACTGCGATCGCACATGTCCGCCAGTCCAGGATCGTGGGTCACTATGACTATGGTCTGGCCCAATTTGTCCCTGAGACTGAAAAAAAGGCTGTGCAGTTCCCTTTTCGTGACGCTGTCCAGATTTCCCGACGGCTCGTCGGCGAAAATCACTGCCGGATGATTTATCAGCGCCCTTGCTATGGCTACGCGCTGCTGTTCTCCGCCGGACAGTTCGGAAGGCTTGTGCCCGCTCCTCTCCGACAGCCCGAGATCGGCAAGCAAAGCCTCCGCTCCGGCCCTTGCCTCACGGGAGGACTTTCCCGCTATCAGGGCAGGAATCATAATATTCTCTACGGCAGTAAATTCCGGCAGAAGATGGTGGAACTGGAACACGAAACCTATGCGGGTGTTTCGGAACAATGACAGCAGGCGGCCGTTCAGCCTCAGCACATCCACGCCGTCTATGACGAGAGAGCCCGAATCAGGAGTCGACAGCGTGCCGAGAATCTGCAGCAGGGTAGTCTTCCCCGCCCCGGACGCTCCCATTATCGACAGCACCTCGGACCTGTTTACCGTAAGGTCCACCCCTTTCAGCACTTTCAGCTTTCCGAAAGACTTTTCTATCCCCCTTGCCTCAATTATTTTTTCCATACTTCCGAATTTTCTCCAAAAGTAAGAAAAAATCGCTGCAATCCGCTATCGTTCGGACAGTGAGAACAAAAACTCCAGTCCTCCGTCCTTCCTGTTCAAAGCCCTTATGTCGCCCTTGTGGAAAGCTATCGCGTTGCGTACTATGGACAGGCCGAGACCGGAGCCTCCGTCATCACGTGTACGGCCTTCCGAAACACGGTAGAAACGTTCGAAAATCTTGGAAAGATGTTCCTCGGGAACGCCTTTTCCGGTATCGTAATATGAAAAATGGTAATATCCGTCACCCTTGGCGTAGCACTCGATATGAATCTTTATCTCCCTGCCGCCATATTTGAGACTGTTCTCCATGAGGTTGCGGAAAACGGCATAAATCAGACTCGGGTTGCCATTGACCGACAAGGTCGGGTCAAGCGCATTTTCCACAAGAATCCCCATGTCGTCGAGCCTCGCCCTGAATTCGTCGGAGACTTCGTCGACCACGTTTTTCAGCATAACCTTTTCCTTGTGCAGCTGCTCCGGGGCTTCCTCTATCTTGGTTATCAGGCCTATGTCCCTGATCATGTCGGACAGCCGCATTACCTGGACGTATGCTCTCTCTATGAACATGTTCCGTCTCTCGGACGATATGTCCTTGCAGACGGTCAGTGTCTCCAGATAGCCCCTGATGCTGCTTACCGGCGTCCTCAGCTCGTGAGCGATGTTGTTGGTCATCTGCTGCTTCATCACCTTGTTCTTCTCCACATTGGTCACGTCGTTGACCGACATCTCGCATCCGTTGTCCGGATAAACGAGCACCTGAAGGGTGTAGACACGGCCGCCCCTGTTGACATTGTACTGGAACACAGGCACATTCTCGATTCTCGAGTCGGTGTTTCTCGCCACGAACTCTGCCGCAGGCTTGAATATCTCATTGTCCCACAACGTGTCCAGATCCGGAGTCGGACGGTCCAGCATCAGATTCACGAATTGCACGAAACGTGCATTCGCATATACCTTTTTCTTTTCCTGCGAAAAAATCGCTATGCCGCCGTCATAATAATGAAGGTGCAGCAGGAGCCGTTCCTTTTCAAGGGCAATGGCCCGGTTGCTCTGCTCCAGGCGACGGTAGCTCTCCAACATCTGGTTTCCTATATCTCCCAGCTCCGAATCCGGGAAAGACATATCCTCGTAGTCCACCTTCCCCTGCTCGGCCGCCTCCGCAAAACGGTGCAGGCGGGAAACTCCGTCCCCGAACTTGTCCGCAAGGAAAATCACGAAGAACAATGCCACGAGGAACACCAGCACGACAAGAAGTATGAACACCGAATCAGGCCTGAGCGCCTTCTTCACGTCATATTCGAAAGGCAGGGCCATGCGCACGACATAGCCTCCGTATGATTTGGCATAATAGAAATAGTTGATGCCGACACTGTCTGATTTCCTTATGGAAGATCCGCCGCCGTCCTTATCCTTGATGGCAGCCTTCACCTCGGGCCGAGTACCGTGATTGTCGAGCGCCCTGCTGTCTTCGACGGAATCATAAATGACGATACCGCTCTTGTCTATGACCGTCACCCTCAACTCCGGAGGGAACAGCGCCACGGTCGACGCATAGTCCTCCGACTGGGCTATGATATCGGCATAGCAGGACATCCTGTCCTGCAGCATCAGCTTGCGGTTGTTCCTGTCACTCCTGTACTGGAAAAAAATCAGCAGTATGGCAAAAACAACGAATACTCCCGCGAAATACGCCAGGAGCTGCCTTTTGTACGATCTTCTTACCTTTCTGTTCATAATCCGTATCGTCATGAGGGTGGTCAGAATCCCGCAGGGACCGGGCCGCAGGTTTTCCCCTTATTCCTCCGCATTCATCGAATAACCGTATCCGGACCTGTTGGTCAGATAGCCCTTGCACTCCCCGAGCTTGCTCCTGATTCTCGCTATATGCACGTCCACCGTCCTGTCAAGTACATACGGGGCGTCCTCCCAAAGTTCGTTTATCATCTCCTCCCGGGAATAGATCCGTCCCGGATGCGATGCCAAAAGCGTAAGTATTTCCAATTCCTTTTTTGGCAGCAGCACTGCAACGCCATTCACATACACCATTTTCCGCGTCACGTCTATCCTGAGCTTGCCGAGCACGATTTCCTCGGGAGCCTTGTCCTGTCTTGGCGCCGTGCTGCGTTTAAGGACAGCCTTGACCCTCGCCAGGACCTCGTTTATGGAGAAAGGCTTCGGAATATAGTCGTCACCTCCGGCGGAAAACCCTGTCAGCAGGTCGTTTTCGGCGCTTCTGGCGGTAAGGAAAATGACCGGCACCTGGTTGTGCCTTTCCTTCCTCAGGATTTCAGCCATCTTGAAGCCGGAAATCCCCTCCATCATCACGTCGAGCAGAATAAGGTCTATGCCCGAGTCGCAGATTTCAAGGGCCGCCTCTGCGGAAGCGGCAGCAACGACGTCGTATCCGGCATTTTCAAGGTTGAACTGAAGTATTTCCCGGATATCCGGCTCGTCATCCACTATCAGTATCTTCTTTTTCTCCATATGACAAAAAAGTTTTATGGTCTTTCCCTTAACACGTTCCCTTAATACGTTTCCGCATTATGCGCGGAGCAGGCCGCAGCCGTTGTCCGGCAGGACAGGAAAAACTTTGCAAAGGTAAATGTTTTCCTTTTTCCGAAATTTAACGGAAATGTAAAATATTTGTTAAGAAATCACGTAACATTATTTTAACATTTTTGCAACAGAATACCAACATACCGAAACTAATTTTGCAGGCGAAAATTCTATCAATCAATCACAATTATGGATTGGATCTATTTGGGATTCGTAATATTCCTGTTTATCCTCGCAATTTCCGACCTCTGGGTAGGCGTCAGCAACGATGCCGTAAACTTCCTCAACTCGGCCATAGGCGCAAAGGTCGCAAAATTCAGAACAATCATCATCGTGGCGGCCACCGGCGTATTTCTCGGAGCCATAATGAGCAACGGAATGATGGACATCGCCAGGCACGGCATTTTCCGTCCGGAACAGTTCGCATTCAATGAGCTCATGTACATATTCTTAGCCGTCATGGTCACGGATATCATCCTTCTGGATGTGTTCAACTCCCTCGGCATGCCGACATCCACTACGGTTTCCATGGTGTTCGAACTTCTCGGAGCCACATTCGCCCTGGCGATAATAAAAATGGCGGGAGACGACACCGGACTCGGATTTGCGGACTACATGAATACTGAAAAGGCGCTGTCGGTGATCATGGCCATCTTCGTATCGGTCGCCATAGCATTCGTCTGCGGTAGCCTGATACAGTACATAGCCCGGTTGATTTTCAGCTTCGACTTCCACAAGGGGCTGACATGGAAAATAGGAATATACGGAGGCATCGCCACGACGGCCATCGTATATTTCATGCTTTTCAAGGGCACAAAGGACCTGGCCTTCATGACGGAAGACGTCAAGACATGGATTTCCGACCATACCTGGCTGCTGCTCGGAGGCTGCCTCGTATTCTTCACGATACTGATGCAGATACTCCACTTCCTGAGAGTCAACGTGTTCAAGGTAATCGTGCTCATAGGTACATTCGCCCTCGCCATGGCATTTGCGGGCAACGACCTCGTGAACTTCATCGGAGTGCCGCTGGCAGGTTTCTCTTCCTATCAGGACTATATGGCGGCCGGAGGCGGGAATCCGTCGGAACACATGATGGGCGTGCTGAACGAATCGGCATCCACTCCGCTGATATTCCTGATAGCGGCCGGCGTAGTGATGGTCATAGCCCTCGCCACTTCCAAAAAGGCGCACAACGTGACCAAGACTGAAATCAACCTGGCGCGCCAGGATGAAGGTGATGAAATGTTCGGCACTTCGAAAGTGGCAAGGAGCATCGTCAGGTGGAGCAATTCGACAGCCAACTTCATAGTGTCCGCCACTCCGGACAAGGTGAAAAGATGGATAGACACCCGTTTCGACAAGAGTGCCATCGAAATCGAAGACAACGCGGCATACGATGTGGTCAGGGCATCCGTAAACCTTGTAGTCGCATCCCTCCTCATCGCACTGGGCACTTCGCTGAAACTCCCGCTCTCCACCACATACGTGACATTCATGGTCGCAATGGGTACATCGCTTGCCGACAGGGCGTGGAGCCGTGAAAGCGCAGTATTCAGGATCACGGGTGTGCTCTCGGTCATCGGAGGATGGTTCATGACCGCGGGAATCGCATTCATCAGCGCATTCGTCATAGCCCTGATCATGTACTTCGGCGGGACAGTCGTGACTGTCATCATAGTGGTTGCAGGCATCGCGGTCCTGATACACAGCAATGTGAAGTACAAGGAGAAAAATACCGACACCAAGGGAGACCAGGCATTCCAGAGTATCCTTAAGCTCACGGACAAGAAGAAAGTATGGGAGCCGTTCCTCAACTACGTGGCCGGCAACGACAAGGAATTCCTCGACGAGGTTTCCTCCCAGTACACCGCCATCACGGACGGCCTGATGCAGGAGAATGTCAGAGTGCTTAGACGCTCCATGAACGAGCTTAAAGACTACAAGATGAAGCTGAAGAATCTCAGGAAAAAGGAGACCATGTGCCTGAGAATGGCCGATTCCGAAACGGCACTCGTAAAAAGCGCCTGGTTCCACACCGCATTCAACTACATGGAGCAGGTATATTACTCCCTCAGACGTATCTGCGAGCCTGCATACGAACATGTGGACAATAATTTCAGTCCTATTCCGGAAGAATACTGCACCACGTTCACTTCCGTACGCGACGAACTGGTAGCCGCCACGCAAAGGCTTGCGCTCCATTTCAAGGAGAGGAACTACGAGGCGATGAGGGCTGAAGAGGAGACACTGGCCTCGCTGCAGAAGAAGTTCTCCGACCTGAGAAAGTCCCTGATGGTGGATATCCAGGAGAAGAACATGAATCTGACCGTGGCTTATCTGTACCTGAACATCATACAGGAATCCGAGCAGCTCTGCATTTCGATGAAGCACTACGCCCGGGCTTCCAGAAAGATGGCGTGATTTGCCGGATGGCAAGACCCTATCGTTTGAAGACGAATTAATCGTCGGAGCCGGAAGAATTTCCGGCTTTTTTCGTATCTTTATGGTTTTGGCAAGAAAAGATTTTGACAAAATGTTCGGAAAAGAAGTTTATATCGGCCGGAGGAAGAAACTGGCCGCACTGATGCACGAAAGCGGAAAAGAGAACGGCAGGGGCATAGCTGTCTTTCTCGGGAATACGGATGCCCCTCAGAACTATCGGGGCAATGACTATAAATTCAGGCAGGAAAGTTCGTTCCTGTACTACTGGGGGATAGACGAGCCGGGATTTGCGGCAGTCCTGGACCTCGACAGCGGAGATGAGACGCTTTACGGGAACGATGTGGACATCGACGACATCATCTGGATGGGGCCGCAGCCTTCCGTGGCATCGAAAGGGGAAAAGGCCGGCGTTCCGCACACAGCTCCCTATGCGGAATTTTTCGAAGCTGTCCGCAATGCGAGAAAAAGCGGGAGACCCGTGCATTTCCTCCCGGCTTCGAGATACTACAACACCATGATGTTGTCGGAAATCATGGAATGTCCGGCGGAAAACATCAGGAAGACGGCTCCGGCATACGGGACCCGGGAAACCGCCGCTTCACTGGAACTGACCCGCGCGGTGATTTCCATGAGGCTCGTGAAGGAAGCCTGCGAAATAGAGGAAATAGACAAAGCCTGCGAAATAGGATATCTGATGCACACGGCAGCACGGCAGGCATGCAAACCGGGAGTAAAAGAGCAGGACATAGTCGGGATAATGGAGGGCGTGACCATATCCAAAGGCTGGGGCGTATCCTTCACGACCATCCTGTCGCAGAACGGGGAGACCCTGCACAATCATTCGCATCACCAGGTCATTACCCCGGGCAGGATGCTCCTGATAGACGCCGGAGCAGAAAGCAATACGCACTATGCTTCCGACTTTACGAGAACACTGCCATGCAGCGGGAAATTCACATCCAAACAGCGGGACATATACGACATAGTGGCGGAATGCAATGAACTTGCATACAGCCTGGCTGCTCCCGGAGTGCCGTACAGGGAAGTCCACATGGCCGTAGCGGCAAAAATGCTCGACGGACTGAAAACTCTGGGCCTTGTAAACGGACGGATAGACGACATGGTAACCGAAGGCATCGCGGGTCTGTTCATGCCTCACGGACTGGGCCATAACATGGGTATCGACGTGCACGACATGGAAGATCTCGGAGAAGACCTTGTGGGATATGACGATGACCAGCAGCGCGCATCGCAGCTCGGCCTCGGCTCGCTCAGGATGGCCCGCAGGCTGAAACCGGGGCATGTAATCACCGACGAGCCCGGAATCTATTTCGTACCGGCCCTTATCAGCAAATGGAAAGCGGAAGGCACCGGAAAGGACATGGTGAACTATGGCGCGGTAGAGCAATATCTCGATTTCGGAGGAATACGTCTCGAAGATGACCTGCTCATCACGGAAGACGGCTGCAGGAGGCTCGGCCCTCACCGTCTGCCGATAAGCGCAGATGATGTCGAAGCCGCAATGGCATGAACGGCACAAATTCTCCGGACAAGTATTAATCCCACAATATCAATATCATCATGGAAGTTGTAATCGGGATACTGGCTGTCATTGCCGGAATTGTCGGAATACTCGGAAGCATTCTGCCGGCACTGCCGGGACCTCCGCTAAGCTGGGTGGGAATGCTCCTGCTCTATTTCTGGGGAGGGACAAACGGTCAGGGAGAGGAAATGTCCCTGACCATTCTCCTGACAATGCTCGGAGTGACCATACTCGTGAGCATCCTCGACTATCTGATACCGGCATACCTGACGAAAGCCACTGGCGGATCGAAGTACGCCGAACGCGGCACCATGATAGGAATGATTCTCGGCATCTTCTTTTTCGCCCCCTGGGGAATGATTGTCTTTTCATTTGCAGGAGCTTTCCTCGCCGAAATAATATTCGCCAAAAAGCAAAGTTCGGAAGCCCTGAAGTCCGCGTTCGGCTCATTCCTCGGCTTTCTCGCAGGCACGGGCATCAAACTCATTGCCTGCGGCATCATGATGTACTACATCATCGTCTATCTGTAATATCCCCCTTCCCCCCCCTGCCGGACGGGAGCATGACTTTACAGGAAATTTTTCGTCGGGTCGGCAAGACGCTGGAGATAAAGCCGGAACAATACGTCTGGAATATAATATTTCCCTTCATTTGCCGCTATGAGTTCCATCTTCTTCAGCCTGGCAGCGGAAGTCTGCACTGAACTGCTCGACACAAGCGAATATTTCCTGATGAAATTCTCCCCCATTATCTTCTCTGCCAGCCCCTCCGAAGCTATGGCATACAGCAGTTCCTTCTGGCGGGTAGGGATTTCAGACAATATCATCCGGTACCCCGTCCCGGCCTCCTCCAAGACATCGTCCAAAGTCTGGCGCAACACGGATATCGAGCATTCCTCACCTGCGGAAACAGCATCGAAGGCCTCGTGGAAAATCTTCTGGATACAATATGTATTGCCTCCGAAAAGGTCATAGACACTGCTGACGTCCCCCGGCAGTATTTTCTTGCCTGCTTCCGAAAAGTGTTTCAGGACAAAAGGAATATACACGGATGGCTTTATCGGATGCAGCTCCAATATTGAAACGCTGTTATAGAATGGCCTTGCCGAGGAAAGGAACATCTGCGATACGGTGTGGTATTCGCTGCCGGAAAATATGAAACGGACATTCGACAAATGCTGAATATGGGACCTGAGCAATGCTTCGATATTCCTTTCCGGGTATTTTCCGATCTGCTGGAACTCATCGAACGTGACGACGCACGGCCTGTCGGCATGCTCAAGACACGTGAAAATCTCCTCCAACGTGTATTCCGGGCGGTCCATCTCGCCGAGTTCAAGCGAAAAGACCGGCATGGAAGTCATCGGATCGAAGCCAAGCCTCGCATTTATGGACTTGAGCCCCCGGACAAAAGCCGACAGCATCTTCTTGCTCCGGGAATAAAGTTCGTTGAATACGGCCTGCCCGAAATAGAAAGTAAACTCCCTCAGGCTTTTCGTATGCAGAAGATCGATATAAAAGGTATAATACGCCTGTTTCACAGACTCGTCCGCATAGCAATATTTGACCAACTTGGATTTTCCGAGCCTGCGCGGGGAAAGCAGGCAGAAACTGTTGCCTCCGGCAATGCCGCTGACAATCCGGCGTGATTCTTCCTGCCTGTCGCAGAAATATTCCCGCGGAATGCTGCCTGTGATGATGAATGGATTCATAAGCGGTCGCTTTTCATTGACAGGACAAAAATAATCATGAAAAACGGATTATGCAAACTTCATTATGAAAATCTCATAATGAAGTTTGCATAATCAGAAACTGTCTATGGAAAACAGCTACGCCTCAGGAAGAAAACCTTTTTCGACAAGCAGCTGGGCTATCTGTACGGCATTCGTGGCGGCACCCTTGCGGAGATTGTCCGAGACGCACCACAGATTCAGTCCGTACTTCACGGACGGGTCACGGCGGATACGTCCTACGAACACGTCATCCTTGCCCCATGCATAAAGCGGCATAGGATAGATATTCCTGGACGGGTCGTCCTGGAGCACGCAGCCCGGAGCCTCTGAAATGAGCCTGCGGACCTCGTCAAGCGTGAAATCCTTTTCGAATTCAAGGTTGACCGACTCGGAATGCCCGCCTTTCACAGGGACACGGACAGTAGTCGGAGACACAAGTATGGACTCGTCGAGAATCTTGTGGGTCTCGTTGACCATCTTCATCTCCTCTTTCGTATAGCCTGTCTCAAGGAACGAATCGATATGCGGAAGTATATTCTCGTCTATCGGATAAGGATAGACAGCCGGGTATTCGCCCCACTTTTTGCCTGCCCTCTCGGCTTCCATCTGGTCCAGGGCCTTGTAGCCCGTACCTGTCACGGACTGGTAAGTGGAAACCACGATTCTCCTGATGCGGTATGCCCTGTGCAGAGGGGCGATGGCTATGAGCATCTGGATGGTGGAGCAGTTCGGATTGGCTATGATGAAATCGTCTGCCGTGAGCACGTCTCCGTTGACCTCCGGAACAACGAGCTTTTTCGTCGGGTCCATTCTCCAGCAGGACGAATTGTCCACTACACGGCAGCCGGCCCCGGCAAATTTCGGTGCAAGCTCCTTCGATGCTCCAGCCCCTGCGGAAAAGAGGGCAAGATCCGGCTTGGCGGCGATGGCGTCATCCGCACTTACTACGGACCATTCCTTTCCGCGGAAAGATACTTTACGTCCCACAGACTTGGCCGAAGCCACAGGGAGAAGTTCGGTAACGGGGAAATTCCGCTCGGAGAGCACTTCCAGCATTCTGGTGCCTACAAGTCCGGTGGCACCAACTACAGCAACTTTCATGATTCAGAATATTTTAAGTTCATTTTACAAATTCGTTATTCCAACGCGGCCGACAGGTCCGCAATAAGGTCATCCACGCTTTCCGTGCCGACAGAGAGACGCAGCAGGTTCGGATACACTCCGGAAGCCTCCTGCTCGCGCTCACTGAGCTGGGAATGTGTGGTGGATGCAGGATGCACTATCAGGGATTTGGAATCTCCGACACTGCTCACATGCAGGATAAGTTCCAGCCTGCCCACAAGAGCCGCCGCTGCGTCGAACCCTCCTTTCACCCTGAAAGTCAGCACGGCGCCGAATCCGTGGCGGAGATACTTCACGGCCAGGGCATGGTATGGATTGTCCGGGAGCCCGGTATAGCTGACACTTTCCACTGCAGGATGGCCGTCGAGGAACTCCGCTATCGCAAGAGCATTGGAGCAGCATCTTTCGGCCCTCAGAGACAGTGTTTCAAGTCCCTGGAGCATCAGGAAAGAGTTGAACGGCGATATGGAAGCCCCGATATTCCGCAGGCCGTCCACACGCACCCTGCCGGCAAAGGCCGCATTTCCGAAAACTTCCTTGTAGACGAGGCCGTGATAGCTCTCCGCCGGAGCGGCGAGCAACGGATATTTCTCCGCTGTCCAGTCGAATTTCCCTCCGTCCACGACTACTCCGCCCAAAGCCGTGCCATGTCCGCAAATCCACTTCGTGGCGGAATGGACGGACACGTCGGCACCCCAGTCGAACGGCCTGAACAGATAGCCTCCGCAGCCGAAAGTATTGTCCACCATCACGCATACGCCCTTTTTATGCGCCATTTCCACTATAGGCTCGAAATCCGGTACATTGAATGCCGGATTTCCGAGGATTTCCAAATAGACGGCCTTGGTCCTAGAGTCTATCAGCCTCCCGAGATCATCCGCATGGTCGCTCTCCGCCACTCTGACCTCTATTCCCATGTCTCTCAGCGTAATGGCAAAAAGAGTGAACGTCCCGCCGTACAGATACGGAGCTGTCACGATGTTGTCTCCGGGGCCGCAGATATTGGTAACGGCCAAAAACACGGCAGCCTGACCCGATGAAGCAGCCACCGCGGCCGCCCCGCCCTCAAGCGCGGCCATCCTGCGTTCGAATACATCCGTGGTGGTATTCGTGATGCGGGTGTATATGTTGCCCGGCTTCCTGAGGGCAAAAAGATCCGCCCCGTCCTGCATGTCGTCGAAAACGTATGCCGTCGACTGGTAAATCGGAGGTGTCGTCGCCTTGGACACCGGATCTATTTCATAACCGGCCCTCAACTGAAGGGTCTCGAATCCGTATTCTTTCGTTTTCATTTTCTGTCCTTATATCCTTTTCTGTAATGCACCGTCGTGATACGCAGGAATTCAGAAGTCTAAAAGCTGCTGGATAATATTTCCCAGCGGACCGCTCTCGATAAGGAAGCCGTCATGCCCGAACTTGGAATTTATCTCGGCATATACGGCCCCGCCGATATGGGTCGCCATGTATTTCTGTTCCTGCACCGGGAAAAGGCAGTCGGTATCGATGCCCACCACGACAGTATCGGCCTTTATCTTTCCGAGGGCAGCCTCCACGCCTCCCCTTCCGCGGCCGACATTGTGGCTGTCGAGGGAATAGGTGAGACAATAATAGGAGTATGCATCGAATCTGTCTATCAGCTTTTTTCCCTGATACTGCTGGTATGAGCAGACCTTGTCGGCGAACATCTTGTCGGGATCAGCCTCAGACTGCGTTTCATTGTAGCAGATGTAGTTCCGGTATGAAATCAGGGCTATGGCCCTGGCGCATCTCAGACCTTCCTGCCCTCCTGCAAGACTTTCACATTTCCTGAAAGTGGGGTCGGCCTCGAGAGCCATCCTCTGCGACTCGTTATATGCCGTCACCCACGGCGTCACCCGCGCCCCGCAAGCCGACACAAGGGCCTTTTTCATCACCTCCGGCTCCATTATCATCCACTCCAAAGCCTGGAATCCCCCTATCGAGCCGCCTATCATAAGATCGATACTCTCCACTCCGAGATATTTTCGGACAAGGATATTCGCATTTACGATGTCCCGGACGGTGATTCTCGGGAAGTCGAAATAGTAGGGCCGGTCCGTGCCCGGCTTCAGAGATGCCGGAGACGTGGTCCCGTAAGGAGAGCCGAGCATATTCACGCATACCACGAAATACTTGTCGGGATCTATGATTTTCCCGGGTCCGACCAGTCCCGGCCACCAGTCCTGTGGGTCGGAATTGGCTGTGAACGCATGACAGATCCAGACTACCTTCCGCGTGTCGTCCGCACCCCGGTACGGCATGTCGGAACAATGATAGACCACAGTCAGGTCATCGATATGGCCGCCGTTTTCAAGACCGAAACTGCCCGTGTGCTTATATTGGTGTAAAATCATCTGTAATTCTTCGATTTGCAAAATCGCAAATTTAGAAACTGTTTTGATTTTTCACAATTTTATTTCCACACTTGATCACACCCTGCTGCACCCGGGCATACTCTCCCGTCACAGGCCGGACACCCACACGGTCAGCCCGGCCATCACTATCGACACCATGCTCATCAGCTTGATAAGGATATTGAGAGACGGGCCCGAAGTATCCTTGAACGGATCCCCGACAGTGTCTCCGACCACGGTAGCCTTGTGACAGTCCGAATTCTTACCGCCGAGATTGCCTTCCTCGACATATTTTTTCGCATTGTCCCAGGCACCGCCTGAATTCGCCATGAAAATGGCCAGCACGAATCCCGAGCCGAGACCGCCTATCAGAAGGCCCATCACGCCTGCCACGCCGAGGACAAGCCCCACGACTACAGGCACGATGATGGCTATCAGGGACGGCAGGAGCATTTCATGCTGCGCACCCCTTGTCGAAATCTCCACGCAGCGGGCATAATCCGGTACCGCTTCACGGGTAAGAATCCCCTTTATCTCCCGGAACTGCCGGCGGACTTCCTCCACCATCTTCTGCGCAGCCCTGCCGACAGCATTCATCGTCAGTCCGCAGAACAGGAAAGACATCATGGCCCCTATGAACACCCCTACAAGCACGGTAGGATTCATCAGATCCACGTGATAATGCGCCATCAGGTCCGGAATCGTTGCCTTCACGGCATCTATCGTCTCCCCTGCCGCACCAATGACTTTCTCACCCGCCCTGTCGAGGGCTATCTTGATTTCTTCCATGTACGAAGCCAGGAGCGCAAGGCCTGTCAGGGCAGCCGAGCCTATCGCGAAACCCTTGCCGGTAGCGGCTGTAGTATTCCCGAGAGCATCGAGGATATCCGTACGGCGCCGTACCTCCGGATCGAGCCCGCACATCTGCGCATTCCCGCCGGCATTGTCCGCTATCGGTCCGTAAGCATCCGTCGCGAGCGTGATTCCGAGAGTGGAAAGCATGCCGACGGCAGAAATGCCTATGCCGTAAAGTCCGAGACTGAGATTTTCGGCAGACAGCATGCCCCTGACATCGAAACCGATGGCGCACAGATAAGAAAGAAGTATGGCTACCGCAATAGTAATCACCGGTATGGCTGTCGAAATCATTCCGAGGCCCACTCCGGAAATGATGACCGTGGCCGGACCCGTCTTCGAACTCTCGGCCAGCCTGCGCGTAGGCTTGTAGGAATGGGAGGTGTAATATTCAGTCGACTGTCCTATGACGACACCTGCCACAAGTCCGACAATGACGGAAAACGAAATGCCTATCCAGTTTTCCATCCCGAGAAGATACATGATGCCGAATGTGGCCACGGCAATGAGTACAGCGCTCAAATTGGTCCCGAAACCGAGAGATTTCAGAAGCTGGCTCATGCCGGCACCCTCCCTGGTACGTACTGTGAATATGCCGACGACAGACAGGATGACGCCCACCGCCGCTATAAGCATCGGGGCGAACACCGCCTTCAGCTGCATCAGTTCCCCCGCATCGAAGAAAGCGGATGCCCCGAGAGCCGTCGTGGCAAGGATGGAGCCGCAATATGATTCGTACAGGTCGGCTCCCATTCCGGCCACATCACCCACGTTGTCGCCTACATTGTCCGCTATAGTTGCCGGATTCCTCGGATCATCTTCCGGGATTCCGGCTTCGACCTTGCCTACGAGATCCGCTCCCACGTCCGCCGCCTTGGTATATATGCCGCCGCCGACACGGGCGAAAAGGGCCTGGGTGGAAGCTCCCATGCCGAAAGTAAGCATGGTAGTCGTGATTACTACCAGTTTCTGCGTCCCGTCAGCATCCACGAAAGCATCGAGCACGAGATACCACAGGGATATGTCGAGCAGTCCCAGGCCTACCACGGTAAGCCCCATCACGGCGCCGGACCGGAACGCTATCTTCAGCCCGGAATTCAGGGAACGCATTGCTGCATTGGCTGTCCTGGCCGATGCATATGTCGCCGTCTTCATTCCTATGAAACCCGCAAGCCCCGAAAAGAATCCTCCGGTCAGGAAAGCGAACGGCACCCACGTGTTCTGCACGCCAAATCCGTATGCGAGAATCGCGAAAAAGGCCGCAAGGATGACAAAAACTATGGTCACGACCTTGTACTGCTGTTTAAGATATGCCATGGCTCCCTTCCTGACGAAAAGGGCTATTTCCTTCATCGAGACCGAGCCTTCGCTTTCCTTCATCATCTGCCTGAAGAAAAACCATGCGAAGCATAGAGCCAGAATTGCCGCTGCCGGCACCAAATAGAACAAGTTTATCATAACTTCCGCGGTATTGGTTATTTTCGTGTCATTAATTTGACCCAACCTCTAAAGATAGAAATAATATTCGAAAAAAGCCGGCAAATGACTATTTTTGCCGCCGTTCCACAGACATTTCCGGGAAAGCGTCCGGAGTGTGCGGGCAGAAAACGGAGGGAAAATGAAATCACTGAAAGAACTGTATAAAATAGGCCGGGGACCGTCGAGCAGCCATACCATGGGTCCGGCAAAAGCGGCCGCCATGTTTGCGGAGAAACATCCGGAAGCGGAAAAATTCGAGGTCGTACTGTATGGCAGCCTTGCGGCAACGGGGAAGGGACACCTGACAGATGTAGCCGTATCCGAAGCGCTTTCCGACGGCGGGAAAAAGCCTGTGACGATAGTCTGGAAACCGGAGATATTCCTGCCGTTCCATCCGAACGGAATGACATTCAAGGCCATGGATGCCGAAGGCAATATCGGGGACACCTGGACAGTCTACAGCATCGGAGGAGGGACCATTTCGGAAGGACCGGATTCGGCGATAGGCGAAGGTCCGGACATTTACGAGCTGAATTCGATAAGCGAGATAGTGGAGTGGTGCAAGAACACCGGGCGGAACTTCTGGGAATATGCGGAGCAATGCGAAGGTCCGGATTTCTGGGACTACATGAAAGAAGTGTGGGATGCCATGAAGGCGTCTATCCTGCGGGGACTCGATACGGAAGGCGCCCTGCCAGGGCCGTTGAGGCTGTCGCGTAAAGCCGCCACCTACCATATAAAGGCATCAGGATACAAGGCCAATCTGCAGACGCGCGGGATGGTATTCTCGTATGCACTGGCTGTCAGCGAGGAAAATGCCTCGGGCGGCGTGGTGGTGACGGCTCCGACATGCGGTTCGAGCGGAGTGCTGCCGGCTGTGCTTTACCACATCTCCAAAGGTCATAATTTTTCGGAAACGAGGATACTGCACGCTCTCGCCACCGGCGGCCTGTTCGGGAACGTGGTAAAGCGGAATGCGTCGATCTCCGGTGCGGAAGTGGGATGCCAGGGAGAAGTCGGAGTAGCCTGCGCCATGGCATCGGCCGCCACGTGCCAGCTGTTCGGGGGAACGCCGACCCAGGTGGAATACGCGGCGGAAATGGGGCTGGAACACCACCTCGGCATGACCTGCGATCCGGTCTGCGGCTTAGTGCAAATCCCGTGTATCGAAAGGAACGCATTTGCGGCTGCCAGGGCATTGGATGCCAACATATACGCTTCGTTTTCAGACGGATACCACCGCGTATCCTTCGACGAAGTGGTCTATGTGATGAAAGAGACCGGCCACGACATCCCTTCCCTCTACAAGGAAACCGGAGAAGGAGGTCTCGCCTCCCGCATGTTTTTGTAGAGAAGGATATCATGTGGACATCGGGCAGGCGGAATACGAAATCGGCAGCGAAGGAGGAACGGTCCTGATCAGGTTTTCGACATAATTTTCTCTGCCGGCCGGTTTTTCCATCAGGAAACGCTGAATACGATAACGGTGACCCAGCAGGGTGAGGAGACTTACGAATCGGAAGACTATTCCGCCGACGGCCAGACAGAAATGCTTCAGGAGGCGACCGAAGGTGAAGGGATTCCGATAGTGCTGATGGGTGACGGATTCACGGACGCGGATATTGCGGACAGCACTTACGGAGACGAGGGGCTCGGCATCTATGAAGGCGCCTGCACCTATATGTTCGGCGTGTACAGGCCGTCCGAAGACAGTATGATGAACAGCAATACCTGCGGTTTCAACGCGCCGTCACGCAAATACATATACGACAAGGTGATTGCACGCGGGGAAGGCCGGGATACGGACTATGATGAATTCGTGGAATTCGACAGCAGTATTGCGGAATCAGGTACGTCGGCCGCATCTCTGAACTCCACACGCAGCGTATCGTCTTCCGGGCATTTTGCCAGACCGCGAATGGCCGGATTCAGCCTCGACTGACGGCTGTCCTGCGGTTTTCGAGATATGCCGCAAGACAGGAAAGCGCATAATATACGGCCGTCTGTACGGCCAATGCGAGAAATTCGTCGCTGCACATCGCAAGGCTTGCCCCGGCCGTATTCATGTTGATGAACGCCCTGACCGCGAAAGTAGAAGGGAAGATGTACGAAAACAGCCTCCAGAATACCGGGAAACTGCTTTGCGGCCATGAAAATCCCGTCAGGAACAGGCATATCGGAGACATCATCAGGAAAATCACTATCACCGTCTCCCTGTGCCTGATAAAGGTGCTGAATGTGAAGCTGAATCCTACGCAGGCCGTGACATAGAACAGCAGCAGGATGAAAATTTCCCCGAAAGGGCAATTATGCGGCATGCCGATCATCCGCGGCACTATCACAGCCACGTATATGCCTATGCCAATGTAGAGAAGCCAGTACGCGGCGCCGCGTCCCAGTACCGTACGGGAAATCCCGTGCCCCTGCAGGCCGTCCGGCAGTACGGAAAAGGACCTGTTCTCCTCGCGCATGGTGCCGGTCAGCATGGATATCCCGTAGAACATGGTCTGCTGTATGATTATAAGCAGCACGGCGGAAAGAAAGAACAGGCTGTAGGAAAAATTCCTGTTGTACGGGACGTTGGCCTCGTATTTCACCGGCTGCACCAACTGCTCCGTCTGCCGTGCGCTGAATCCTGCCGCGGAAAATCTCGATGCCTGTATCTTGTGCATCCGGTCCAGCATCACCATGTTCACGCCCATCGTCAGATTCTTGTAATACAGGAAACTGCTCATATCGGCGTAAATGGACACCGCTGTCTGCTCTTTCGCAGCCAGCCTGTCGGCGAAATCCTGAGGAATCATCACTATGCCGTTCACCTTGCGCTGCCGCATAAGCATTTCAGCTTCAGCCATGTCCGTACAGGAATACGATACGGAAAGCTCCCTCGTGGCATCTACCGCCCTGAGAAAATCCCGGCTTTCCGCACTGCATGATCCGTCCACCACGGCCACCGGCATATTCTCCACGGAATCATTGCGGTAGATGAGTCCGTACAGGACAGGATACAGAAGGCCGGCCAGGAAAAAAATCACCAGCACCCCGCTGTCGCTGAAAATATGACTCATTTCGCTTTTGGAAATGAGCCGCACGTCATCCATCCATTGTCTCAGATATTTTACCGTCCTTTTCATTTTTCTCATCCATTCATGTCAATTACGCGGAAAATTCAGATTTTCATATGCTTTGCGAAGTCTCCCGTACACTGTAGCCGGCAGGAAAAGGAACAGGAGCATGTATGCAAGCTGCATGTACCAGCCTCCGAATCCTCCCGCAAAAAACGCTTCCTGCACATACATCAGATAATAATGCCTGACAGGGAAAACGGCGGACAGGCCGCGTATATACGGCGGCATGGCTTCCACCGGAAGGGAAAATCCGGCCATGGAAAAGCCCAGGGTACTGTAAAGGGCCGCGATACTGATAGCCAGCCGGAGTACCGGCAATGTACCGATGATGAAAACGGCCACCGCTTCGCTGGCCAATATCAGCGCCACCGTACCGACGCACATGTTCAGGACCGAGCCGGCCATGGGAAACCCTGTCCGGCCATAGAGGATAAAATCGCAGGTAAGGCCGAGCAGGACAAACAATGCGGTGTACGGTATCAGTTTGCCGAGCAAAGCCGCAGACATCGAGCCGCCTGCCTTTTCCAGCAGATGCCGGGAAGTTCCGTATTTCAGTTCCGACCCGAGAGCATACACGGTCACCAATATCACTATCGCTTCCAGGATGCCCGGGAGAAGGGCATTGAGCAGAAAAGCCTTGTAGTCCATCGTAGGATTGCCTATCTGGTGGGAATCTATCACTATGGGCTGGATCTGCCCCATGATTTCGGTATCGGACATTCCCTTTGCCCGCAGGAGCTCTCTCTGCACCGCACCGGAAGAGAGATTCGCCAATGTCAGCAGCTCCTTGTACGACAGTGACCCGCCGATGAAATAGACCGTGTTCACATAAAAAGCCAGTGTCGGCTGCCTGTACGACAGGACATCGTCGTAAAAATGCTCAGGAATCACGAAAAACGCCGTGACCCTGCCGGTCTGCAAAGCGTGTCTCGCCTCGGCATAGGTTGAAAAGGAGACCGTTTTTCCTATTTTCGTGGCTTCTATCTGCCTGATGAAATTCCGGGACAGGGACGAACGGTCGGAGTCCACCACGCCCACAGGCAAGTCATAGGGCTGCCGGTCTTTCAGGAATGTCATGAAAAATACGATGCAGAAAGCCAGTACTCCCACTGAGGCTATCATATACACGGGACGCTGGCGGATTACCCTCAGTTCACGCCGGATTACCGCCATGACGTTGACAACGAAACTTTTCATCTCCAGGAAGGCTTCATGTTGCCGGCCGCCACGGCAGTCATACCCGGGAGCAGCCCGTCGATGCGCTCCTGCGGCACTGTGCGCACCTCGAATGTCCTGGCATCATAGCTGCCCGTATCCAAGGTCGCCCTCCATGTAGCATAAGATTCCAGCACGCTGATATAGGTCACTTTCGTCCTGTACAGCGAATCTCCGAGAGCCGGGATTCTCACGGTCATTTCATCTCCGGTCTTCAATCCGTGCAGCATGTCCTCCCTGATGCTGAAAGTAAACCACATGTCGCCGAGGTCGGTCACCGCCATGACAGGAGAGCCCTGGCCCACAAGTTCCCCCGCCTTCGGGAAACGGGCGGAGACCACACCGTCGGACGGAGCGGTAAGATAAAGTTCGCCGAGGTACGACTCCACCTCCGCCAGCGCCGCCGAAGCCTGGTCCACAAGGGCCACGGCCGTTTCCTTGTCCTCCTTTCTCGCTCCGTTCACAGCCATGTCGTATTGCGACTTTGCCGCAGCGCAGGTAGCTTTGGCAGCCTTGTACTGCGCCTCCACCTCGTCGAATTTCTGCACCGTCACCACCTGCTGCTCATACAGCCGGCGCGTCCTCTCGAATGATTTCCGCATCACCTCCTCGCCTGCGGCAGCCTTCTGCCACAGTTCGTACGCTGCCGCTATCTGCTCCTGCCGCGCGCCTTTCAGGGCCTTGTCTTTCTGCGCCCGGGCCGCGGACCTTACGGCCTGCGCCTGTGCCAGTTTCGCCCGCACTTCCGGGCTGTCTATCTCCACCAGGGTGTCTCCCTTGTGCACGAAATCCCCTTCATTTACGAAAAAACGTTCGATTCTCCCGGGGACCTTGCCCGAAACCCTGTACTCCGTGGCCTCCGCCTGTCCCTGAATCACGGGAGGCTCCGGCTTTGACACGAAATACCCTGTGACGGCCACAGCGGCCACGATGACTACCAATGCTATTATCCCTGTAAGCAGATTATAGCTTTTTTTCACTTTCAATTTTTCCATATTTGGTTTACTTTACATGTTCGATCCTCCGCACTCCGCAAGGTGGCGCCTGCCGGCCACCGACTGCACTTCCACACCGGCATCGATATACTCCGAATGAGCCTTTACCCAGGCGGTATGGGCAGCCAGCATTGTATTGGACGGAATTACGCCCTCCTCGTAACCGACCGTTGCCGTACGCAGATTCTCCTCGGCATTGTCAAGGTTGCTTTCCGCCATTGCCAGCCTCTCCATGGCTTCTTTCTCCTGCTGCCTGAGCCGTGTCACCTGGAGCGAAATCTTTTCTTTTGCGTCCTCCATGCGGTAACTCATGATTACGGCCTCCGCCTTTGCCTTGCGGACTTTCTGCTGCGCCTCCAAGCCGTGGATAATCGGGATATTGACAGCTACGCCGACATTGAACATTCCCGAAAAGCTGTTCTGGAATCCATGATACAGATTCGGATTCGTCACAAAATAATTGGCCGTCAGGGCCACCTTGGGCATCATGTCCGCCCTCGCTATCGTGACCTTCTTTCCATAGATTTCATTCGCTATCTCGAGGCTTCTGATTTCCGGCCTGTCCCTGCATATGTCTTCGCGGCTCCTTTCCGGAGCCATAACCGGCATGGCAAACGATTCTGCCTGTTCGTCCGCAAGCACTATATCCCGGTCCAACGGCATCCCGCAAAGCTGGCACAGCAGCATCTTACTGAGAGTCACGCCGTTATCAGCCTTTGTAAGCAACATTTCAGCCTCGTTGGCCTGCACTTTCACGGACAACAGGTCCGCTTTCGTCGCCATCCCCTCCTCCATCAGGATTTCCGTATCACGGAGCATCGTTTGCAACAGGGCGGCATAGTCCTCGGCCAGCTTCTTTTTCCCGCACAGGGACACTATCTGCCAGTAAGCGTCATCCACCGCCCCTATCACCTTGTCATGCTCCGTTTCATACTGCGTCTCGGCCAGTTCTTCCGCCAGTACGGCCATCTTGTTCGCTGCCACGATTTTTCCGCCCGTAAAAACCGGCTGCTGGAGAGAAACGGCTCCGGCGAAAACATTCCGGATGTCGAGTTCGAACGCCGAAGCTATCTCGCTTCCTATAGTATTCAGCGGAGTGGCGATATCAGCAGAAGACAGGCTGCCGAGAAGTTCCAGAATCTCCGGATGGCTTCCGAGAATCTGGCCCAAGGAAGGACTTGACAAAAGCCTGCCGATACTCTCCTGAAGGGAATTCTGCGCCGATGTCCCCAACCCGGACAACGCATCGGCCGGGCCTTCCGGAAGCAGGCTGAGATTCCGGGTATTGTACACATAGGCTCCGGTAGCCGAAATGTTCGGGAAATAATTCGCGAGTGCCGTTTTCCTGTCATAATGCGCTACGGCTATTTTCTGTTTCGCGATTTTCAGGTCATTGTTGTTCGCGACAGCCGAATCCCTGCACTGCTGCAAGGTCATTATATCCGCTGCGGATGCCGTCCATGCCGCCGTCACCGACAACAATGCCACAATCAATATCTTGTCCATATCATTCAAAGTGCGGCCTTATTGCCGCAACGGCGGCAGCTTATTGCAAAACAGTTGCCTTTTTCAGGAAAAAAAAGTTATTTTAGGGGTCAAAAATTATCAAAAGGTCGAAATGGAAAACAATACGCATACCGTGGACCTCATCCGGCTGAGGACATTGTTCCCGATGAGTTCCTGTCTGAACATGGGCAATGACGTGTCCCTGATAAATGTCAGATACGACGAATCCCTCTCTTTCATGCAGTACCCCTGCCGTTTCGACGGCTTCATGGCCTTTTTCTGCATCTCGGGGCGTATCAGGGTGATGATCAACTTAGTGGAATTCGACGTCGTGGAAAATTCCTTTTTCGTCTATCTTCCAGGCAATATCATCAGCATTCCCGAAGTAGCCGAGGCCGAAAAGGCAAATCTGAATTTCATGGTCATCGCGATGACAAACGAGTATGTGGAAAGCCTCAACATCAAGCCTTACAAGATCATAGACAAACGCATACAGCTGCAAAGCAAGCCGTTTTTCCTGATCCGGTCAGGGGAAAAGGCCGTCGCCCGGCAGTACGTGATGCTCGCAAAGGACATATTGGGGTCGAATCTCGCCTACAAGAGAGAAAGCATATCTTCGCTTCTGGCCTCGTTCTTTTTCCTTGCGGGCGGAATCATAGAACAGCGCGCGGGAGAGGAGCCGTCCACCGACCTGATGCCGGACAAGGCAGTGTCGCGTGCCGGACACGGGGAAGTGGTGTTCGAAAAATTCATAGCCCTCGTGGCGGAATTCCATACGCGGGAAAGGTCGGTGGGGTTTTATGCGGACAAACTGTGCCTTACCCCGAAATATCTGTCAAAACTCGTCAAGGCCGCCACGGGAAAAGCTGCTCCGGAATGGATCGACGACTATGTCATCCTCGAGGCAAAGAACATGCTGAAATATTCCGACATACCGGTCAAGGAAATCGTGGCGCGGCTGAATTTTCCCAATGCGCCTGCGTTCCACAAGTTCTTCAAGGCCAGGACGGGGCTTACGCCGGGACAGTACAGGAAATCGTGACGGACTCCTGTTACATATCCGGTTTGTGCGCCACAATGCCGAAGACCGCAGCGGAAATGGCGGAAATGATGTTCTCGCATTCCGGCATGGAGCAGGCGGCGTCGGAGACGAAGACGGCGATGGAGATATGTGTGCCGTCCGGCAACAGTATGACGCCGATGTCGTTCACTCCAATGATCCTGCCGTCAGGGCCGATGTCTCCTGTGCCTGTCTTGTGGGCTATCGTCACTCCGTCGGCGGAAATCCGTCCGGGAATCCTGTTCCGGCCGGTGCCGCATGAGGTCATGGTCTGCCAGATGAATTCCGAATATCCGTCCCGGCCGCGTTCTTCCAGGAACTTTTCCAAAAGCAGCACGGCGGACAACGGAGTCGTCCTGTTCCGGTAGCAGTCGGCAAGATTTTCATGCATCATGGCTTCCGTACACTCGATATCGAAGCCGTCCACACCCAGCGACCGGATGTACCTGTCTGTCATGGCAGGGCCGCCGGTCAGGGAGAACAGGATGTCGCAGGCATTGTTGTCACTCTGCACGAGGGAGTATGTCAGGAGAGTCCCGTACGGGAATCTGCCTCCCTGCGGATGCTCATCCCTGAGGGGGCTCCAGGTATTCTCCTGCAGCATGTCTGGAGTGACGTCCACTTCAGTGTCGAGAGGGATGCCGCCCTGCCTCAGCCATCCGCAGACCGCGAGGGCCTGATGGAATTTGAAGACGCTCAGCATCGGGTAGAAGACGTCGCCGGAAGAGGCTTCCGGAACGGTGTCCGCAAGGGACCGGATCGCTTTCTGATTGTCGTACACCACCGTATCCCCTCCGCTCGTAATCAATGCCACGCCGATTTTCGCATCGGCCGGGTCCGCTATTGCCGCGACAGCGCGGTACAGCAATTCCCGTTCGGGAACATTGCCCGCGGCACCGGACTTTTTCTGATAATTTTTATAAAGAATCCCCGCACACAGGCCTGTCACCATTGCCGCTGCGACATTCAGGATGATGAGCGCTATCGTTTTCCGTTTCATTTTCCGAATTTTACCATAAATCCATAATGCAAATTTAACGTCAGTTCGACGAATTTATGTTGTTCAAGACCAAAAAATTCGTCGAACAGTCGTTATG
>CALUQC010000140.1 GCA_944322805.1 uncultured Bacteroidales bacterium
GTGGGTGTGAATTTTCTCGGAGGCTTTTCCGCCATTGTCTCGAAAGGAATGACGGAAAGCGACAGGCTCCTCATCGAATCCATACCGGAAGCGCTTGCCTGTACCGAAAGGGTGTGCAGCTCGGTCAATGTCGGCAGCACGAAGACCGGTATTAACATGGATGCAGTCAGGCTTATGGGTGAAATCGTGAAGCGGACGGCGGAAATGACGAAGGAAAGGGATTCCCTCGGCTGCGCCAAATTAGTGGTGCTGTGCAATGCTCCGGATGACAATCCATTTATGGCGGGAGCGTTTCACGGGGTGACGGAGTCCGATGCCATCATCAATGTGGGCGTCAGCGGTCCCGGAGTCGTGAAATACGCTTTGGAAAGTGTGCGCGGAGCATCTTTCGAGGTCTTGTGCGAGACCATCAAGAAGACGGCATTCAAAATCACCCGAGTGGGACAGCTTGTGGCCCAGGAGGCATCCAGGCGTCTCGGGATTCCTTTCGGCATCATAGATTTGTCGCTTGCACCGACCCCGGCGATAGGGGACAGCGTGGCGGATATACTTCAGGAAATAGGTGTGGAGAAAGCCGGCGCTCCAGGGACAACCGCCGCCCTGGCCATGCTTAACGACCAGGTCAAGAAAGGCGGAGTGATGGCTTCTTCGTATGTGGGAGGTCTCAGCGGGGCATTCATTCCTGTAAGTGAGGACCAGGGAATGATAGAGGCGGCGGAATGCGGCGCCCTGACCATAGAAAAATTGGAAGCCATGACCTGCGTCTGCTCTGTCGGGCTGGACATGATAGCAGTTCCCGGCGACACCCCGGCCTCTACGATTTCCGGCATCATCGCCGACGAAGCGGCAATAGGGATGGTAAACCAGAAGACGACGGCTGTGCGCATCATTCCTGTCGTCGGCAAATCCGTAGGTGACAGCGTGGAATTCGGAGGCCTGCTCGGCCATGCCCCCATCATGCCTGTGAACAGGTTCGGCTGCGGCGCATTCATAAGCCGCGAAGGCCGCATACCTGCCCCGATCCACAGCTTCAAGAATTAGGATTTTTTGTTTTTCCGAATATTTGTTATATTTGCATAAACGGATTGAGGAAACGAGTTCTGTAAATTTTTACAGGACTCATTTTAATTGTTGACCCTATTCAAAAACATTAATTTTATGGCAATACATTATATGACTCAGGACGGTCTCGACAAACTCAAGAAAGAATTGGCGGACGCCATCGCACAGAGACCGGTGATTTCTGCACAGATAGCAGAGGCGAGAGACAAGGGAGACTTGTCGGAAAATGCGGAATATGAAGCGGCAAGGGAGGCCCAGGGCCTGCTGGAGCTGAACATATCGAAACTTCAGGACCTTGTGGCCAATGCCCGCGTGATAGACGAGTCGCAGATAGGTACGGAAAAAGTCCAGATGTTGAACAAGGTAAAAGTCCGGAATCTGGCTACAAAACAGATTATGGAGTTTTCACTGGTCGGGGAAAGCGAGGCTGACTTCGCCGCAGGCAAGCTGGCGGCCACGACACCGATAGGACGGGCGTTGATGGGCCATTCCAAAGGTGAGACAGTCGAGGCAAAAGTACCTTCCGGCATCATAAAATTCGAGATCCTCGATATAACACTTTAATTCACGGAAAGCCATGTCTACCATTTTTTCAAAGATAGCCGCAGGTGAAATTCCGTCGTACAAGGTGGCGGAAACAGCCGATTATTACGCATTCCTCGACATAAACCCGTTGGCCGAAGGCCACACTCTCGTCATTCCGAGGAATGTGGAGAAAGACTATGTCTTCGACCTGGACGATGACACGTATGCCGGGTTGTGGGCCTTTGCGAAAAAGGTGGCCGTTGCCTTAGGCCGTGCCGTACCTTGCAAGCGTGTGGGTGTAGCCGTGCTCGGCATGGAAGTTCCTCATACGCATATTCATCTTGTGCCGCTTAATTCAGAGGCCGACCTCGATTTCCGGAAGCAGAAACTGGAGCTGACGCCCGAAGAATTTGCCAGGATAGCAGAATCAATCGCGACTGAATATGGCAAGTTACAGTAAGATAGCACGTAATGCAGCTGTGTTGTCCTGCATTGCGGCCATGGCTGCCGGCTGCTGCAAGTCGGCAAAGCTCTTCGTGGAAGTGACCGGCGCTCCGGAGTCCGAAATAGTCCTGATGCAGCAGAATGTAAACAAATACGATGTTTTGGATACGGTGAAGACGGATGCGTCGGGAAAATTCTCCTTTAAGGTGAAGATGGACAAGGGCGATCCCGATTTTGTATATCTGTACAGGAACGGGCGGAAACTGTCGTCACTGCTGTTGTCCGCTGGCGACAGGGTGTCCGTAACGGCCGATACCACCGGGAATTATACCGTATCCGGCTCGGAGGAATCCGAGAAGCTCATGCAGGTGGACAAGGACTATTCTGCCTTTACCGAGACGATGGATTCCATTGCATCGGCGATAAATGCCGCCGGAGATGACGAGAAGGCTGTTGCGGAGCTCAGCAGGAAGATGACCAGGACGTACATGGACTATTACAGGAAATGCGTGCGTTATGTCATGGAAAATTCCAGGTCTCTGACCGTGATTCCGGTATTTTACCAGACCGTGTCGGACAGTTTCTATGTTTTCTCCCAGGACACAGATGCCCTTCACTTCAAGAATGTGGCGGATTCCCTTACGACGGTTTATCCGGATTCGAAGTATGTGAGGGCCCTCAGGCAGGAGGCGGATTCGAGATCGAAGCGGTTGGAGCTCAGGGTCAGGATGCAGACGGCCGAGTCGGTAGGGTATCTCGACGTTGAAATGCCGGACACCCGCGGGCAAAAGGTACGCATAAGCGATTTGGATGCAAAGGCTGTCCTGCTGTATTTCTGGTCACCTGACGATGCCCTCCAGAAGATGTTCAATCTCGACGTGATGAAGAAGGTCTATGCGGAGTACCGGGACAAGGGCCTGGAAATATATCAGGTGGCAATAGCCGTCGACAAACCGGCCTGGGCCCGCATCGTTTCCGCGCAGGGCCTGGAATGGACGAATGTCTGCGACGGTCTGGGACAGAATTCCCCTGTTGTCGGGATGTACAATATCACGAAACTTCCGGCATATTTCCTGATTGCCGACGGCGCCCTTTCCGACAAGGTCATTACAGACGAGGCATCCCTCCGCCGCGCTCTTGACGATGTCCTGTAGCGGGGACTGTTCCGGCGTCAGAAATTTTTCTGTCGGAGCGTATAGAGTACCATTAATATCAATACAGGAAGATAGTCACTCAGGCTCACACGCAACAGTTTGAGAGCCTGAGAGATCCTGTATTCAACTGTCTTTTCCGATATTCCCTGTATTTTGGCGATTTCGGCATAGCTTTTCCCCCCCCCCCCCCTCAAACCGGCTTAACAGGAATGTTTCTCTATATTTTTCAGGCAGGGCATTTATCGCCTTTTCCACGGCTTCGGAAACTTTGTCCGTCATATAATAATCCGGATCGTCGACATATGTTTTCATTCGCGACCCCATGTATCTGTGGAGTCTCTCTCTGGTCCTGCCGTTTCTGATGTTGTTGAAGCATCTGTTCCTGACCGAGCGGAACAGATACACCTTTATGGACTGACCTATAAACAGGTATTCCCTGTTTTCCCATAAATTGACCATTAAGTCCTGGACGATTTCCTCCGCATCACTGTCAGGGACGAACTTCGAAGCATATTCGCACAGCGGAGAATAGTACCGCAGGAACATCCGGCTGAAAAGCCGGGCGTCTCCGGACTTTATGGCATCCCACAGTCCGGCAGAGTCTTCTGATATGTTCCAGTCGTCATATTTCATGTGAGCAGTGAATGTGGTCCGTAAAGGCACAAATATAATATTATTTCATATATCGGAGAAATCGGAAAATATTATTGAATATCAGCTTCGGGCTATGTCCTTCGGTCCTTTAGACGACAGAAAGGGGCACTTTTGCGGAAAATCATAAAAATATTTGAAAAATTTTTTGGGGTCATGCCGGATCTGCGTGTCCTTATGGCAAGAATTGGAAAAAATGGATCGCCAGAACATGCAGATAAACTCACTTGTCCGATATGTTACCGGGATATGCAGTCCACGGGAGAGAACTCTTGTGGAACAATGGCTTGACGAGTCGCGGGAGAACAGGGAGATATTGGACAATATCGACCTGATTTACAATACCTGGCGATCGCGGGACAGAATCAGGTCAAGGGATTCGCACGCTGCGTTGAAAAAGGTAAAGAGGCGGATCAGGGCAAACAGCATCAGAAAGGCTGTTTATAAAATCGGTGTCGCCGTTTCCATTGCCGCAGGTGTCACAGGATCTTTTTTCATCATAAGAGAGTATGCCGGAACTTCATCCGAGCCAGTCGTAACGACCTTGACTTCAGCCGAGGGTATCCGGTCGAGACTGTCTCTGCCTGACGGTACAAAGGTTTGCATGAACTCTGGCAGCACGATTTCCTACACATCCGATTTTGGGAAACGCAATAGGGAAGTGACAATGTCCGGTGAAGTTTTTTTCGACGTGCAGCACGACAGGAGCAAACCTTTTATCGTAAATACGTCTGACCGTAAAGCGCAGATAGCTGTACTCGGGACGGAATTCAATGTTCTTGCATATCCCGGTGACAGCCTGATCCAGACTGCCCTTGTCAACGGTTCTATCAGGATAAATTTTCCCGACAGGAACCTTTCGATGGATGTCGTGCCGGATGAAATGGTAACGTACAATCCAGCTTCGGGAAAAATCGGCAAGGAAAAGACAGATGTACGGCAGGTAATGTCCTGGACTGAGGGAAACCTGGTATTCCGCGATACTCCAATGCCCGACGTGTTCAGACAGTTGTCTCATTTCTACGGAATAGATTTTACGATTACCGATACCGACGTCCTGTCCTGGTCCTTTACCGGAACATTCAGGAACGTATCGCTGCCCCAGATTCTCGAATACCTGAGAATTTCATCGGGACTGTCATACCGGACTGAAGGAAATGATGAAACGAAAAACCGGATAATCGTTTCGAAAGAAGCGCCGGAATGCTGATGAAATAACCACCAATAATCACCAGAAAGAAACCATATAAAGAAGTAACATTAAAGAGATGAAAAAAGTACTTTCCTTATGTTCTGCACTGCTCGGGAAAGGTATGGCCGCAGGACTGATTCTGCTTGCGAGCCATGCTTTGGCTCCTTTGCAGATGTTTGCACAGGACCGAAACATTTCCCTGGATATCAGGGAACAGCCACTTTCCGAGGCGCTTGAAGCCATCGAAAAGCAGTCCGATTACGAATTTTTCTTCAACAACAAACTTGTCAATACGGACAGGGTTGTGTCGGTCAGCATATCGTCCGAAGATATCAGGCAGATTCTGGACAAACTGCTGGCGGCTACAGATATAAAATACGAAATCAAGGGTACGGACATTATTTTGTCAAAGGAAGACACTTCCAGGCAGGAAGTCGGGCTGACAGTAGGCGGCGTGATATCCGATGAAAGCGGAGCTCCCGTACCGTACGTTTATGTCATGGAGAAAGGAACGTCGAACTATGCCACAACGGATGAAAACGGCGGTTATACTATCACTGTGTCCGGGCGAGACGCGGTATTGACATTTTCCCTTCTCGGATATGCTGACGCTGAACAGACGGTAGGATCCAGGTCCAGAATCGACGTGACTCTGCATGAGAACATCAATATGCTCGATGATGTGGTGGTAGTCGGCTTCGGTACCCAGAAAAAGGTAAATCTGACCGGATCCGTCGCTGCTGTGTCATCCGACCAGTTGAAAGACAGGCCGGTGTCGAATCTTCAGCAGGCATTGCAGGGCCTTGTCCCTGGTCTGAATATTTCCCAGTCGACGGGATTCATCGATTCTACTCCTTCATTCAATATCAGGGGAATCGGCAGTATCAGTTCGGCATCTTCTGCCGGTCCTCTCGTGCTGATAGACGGAGTGGAAGGAGACATTACAAACCTGAATCCCCAGGACGTCGAGAGTATTTCCGTACTTAAAGATGCCGCCGCATCGTCGATATACGGCTCGAGGGCCGCATTCGGTGTCATTATGATAACAACGAAAAAGGGCGAGTCGGGAACCGTAAAGGTGAATTATTACAACAACTTCAAATGGTCTTCTCCTGTCGTGGTCCCGGAGCCGATGGACTCTTATACCCTTACCACATATGTAAACGATGCCTGCGACAATGCCAATTCGGCAAGATTCTTCACCGACGAACATGTGCAGAGAATCAAGGATTACCAGGACGGGAAAATCACTACCGTGAATATTCCGGATCCGGCCAATCCTACCGTATGGGGCAATCCGTACTACTATGGAAATGCAAACAACAATTTCTATGACGTGCTTTACAAGGACTGGCAGTTTTCTCAGGAGCATAACTTTAATGTCAGCGGAGGAAACGACAAGTTTACTTTTTATGCTTCGATAGGGTATCTTGACCAGAACGGACTTTTGAAAATAACGTCCGACAATTACAAGAGGTACACCCCGATGCTGAGCGTTGACGCCCAGGTGACTTCGTGGATGAAAATCACCTATACCACACGATTCATCAGAAGGGACTACGACTATCCGAGAAACGTAGTTCAGGGCCTGTACGATAACTGGGGACGCCAGTCATGGTCCTATCTTCCGATTTACGACGACAACGGCTATTTTGCCGAAGGCGGACAGGTCCCTGCAATAGTGCTGGGCGGACGGGTCAACAATCAGATAGACAATTACAACAATCATGGAAGCATCGTCCTTGAGCCAATAAAGAACTGGGTAACGACATTCGACATCAATTACAACATCAGCAGCAATCAGTTCAAGGATGTCGCCCTGCCGGCCAACTATAAACATGACGTCGCGGGAAATCTGATTCCGAACACTTTTTCGGGCCAGGTGGAAGAGCGGAATACGAAGGAGAATTTTTTCAATATCAACTTGTACACATCATACAAGTTCGATATACGTGACAGCCATAATTTTACTGTCATGGCCGGTATGCAGCTTGAAGAACTCAAGTACAAATATACATCAATGTCGAGAATGGGCCTTTTGGTGGAAGATCTTCAGGAAATCGACATGACTACCGGCATGGACTATTACGGAGAAGAACAGGAGCCCGTACTTAGCGGAAATTCCAAGGCATGGAGCACTGCCGGATTTTTCGGAAGAATCAATTATGACTATCTGGGCCGATACCTGTTCGAAGCCAATCTGAGATACGACGGGACATCAAGGTTCCGTGCTGATCAGAGGTGGAACTGGTTCCCGTCATTTTCCATAGGCTGGAACATTGCCAAGGAAAGTTTTTGGGGCAATCTCGACAAATATGTCAACCTTCTGAAATTAAGGGCTTCGTATGGTATGTTGGGAAATCAGAACACGAACAGCTGGTATCCTACATACGAGATAATGAATGTCGAGACCAATGCCGGGTCGTGGCTGCAGAACGGGCAGAAACCGAATGTGGCGTATTCTCCGGAACTGATAAGTTCGACACTGACATGGGAAAGGGTTAACACGTTCAATGTCGGCCTCGATGCGGGAGCTTTCAACAACAGGCTTTCGCTCTCATTCGACTATTACATACGGGAGACCCTCGATATGGTCGGTCCGTCAAGGGAGCTCCCGGACGTATTGGGAAAGACTCCGCCTCCGGCAAACAACACGAATCTCAGGACAAACGGGTTCGACCTGGAAATAGGGTGGAAGGATGCGTTGAAAAACGGATTCCAGTATTCGGCAAAATTCGTCCTGTCGGACAACTATACCATTATCACGAAATACCCGAATCAGGAAAAACTGCTGTCCCTTTATTATGAAGGACAGATGTACGGAGATTTCTGGGGATATGAAACTATCGGGATAGCCAAAACCGACGAGGAGATGCAGCAGCACCTGGCAAGTTTGCCAAACGGCGGCCAGGATGCCTTGGGAAGCAACTGGGCGGCCGGCGACATCATGTATAAGGATCTGAACGGAGACGGAAAAATCAACAATGGCTCTGACAGGCTTGATGATCACGGGGATCTTAAGGTCATAGGCAATTCGTCTCCGCGCTATCAGTTCGGACTTGACCTGAATGCCGGCTGGAAGGGCTTTGACCTGAGACTTTTCTTCCAGGGAGTGGGGAAACGGGATTTCTATACGAACAGCCCCATGTTTTTCGGAATTGCGGGAAACGGGTTATGGACTATGGTTCCTCTGGTCCAGCATCTCGATTATTTCAGGGCCGAGCCTTCCGGAAACCTTGATGCCAATACTGACGCGTATTATCCGAGACCGCTTATAAGCGGATTCCAGAAAAACCAGAAATGGCAGTCCAGATACGTCATCGACGCATCTTACATAAGACTCAAGAACATCACCTTGGGCTATACTCTTCCGAGCCATATTACGAAGAAGTTTTTCGTATCGAACCTGAGAGTATATGTCTCAGGGGAAAACCTGCTGACATTTACCAAGGTGCCGAAGATGTACGACCCTGAAACCATCGGGGCATCGGATACCTACCCGCTGCAGAAGATGATAACGGCCGGATTGAGCATTACATTCTGACCATACACGCATTAGACAGTCTCAACTATTTGGAAATCCGGTATCGGCCGGAATCAGAACAAAATACAGGATATGAAAAAAGGATATATAATGGCATTGGCATATTATGCGGCAGCGGTATGCTCATGCGACAGCTTTTTGGATCAGGTGCCGACGTCTGACGTTTCCCCGGAAATGTACTTCAATACGGAAGCGCAGATAGAATCCTATGCCAACGGATTGTATGACATCCTTCCGAGCGGGCTCCCGCTTATCAAGGACAAGGATACCGATAATCAGGCGGCTACCGACTATTCAAGCATGTATGTGCCGGGGCAATGGCGTGTCCCGCAGACCGGAGGCGAATGGACGTTTTCTTCGATCTATAACTGCAACTTTTTTTTCGAGCAGGTCCTTCCGAAGTATGAGGCAGGCACCATAAGCGGCTCGGAAGACAACATAAGGCATTACATAGGCGAGGTTTATTTTCTCCGTGCCTTAGAGTACTTCAACAGGTACAGGGCATTGGGCGATTTTCCGATAATCACGGAGACTTTGCCGGATGATCAGGCAGTCCTTACGGAAGCCAGCAGGAGAATGCCGAGAAACGAGGTGGCCAGGTTTATCGTGTCTGATCTCGACAAGGCGATAACGTTTATGGAAACCTCTCCTGACAGCCGGCATACACGCATAAACAAGGAAACTGCCATGCTGCTGAAATCAAGGGTCTGTCTTTATGAAGGCACTTTCCTGAAATATTTCAAGGGGACGGCATTCGTTCCGAACGGAGACGGTTGGCCGGGAGCCTCGAAAAGCTGGAATGCAGGATACGAGTTTCCGGCAGGAAGCATAGATGATGAGATCAACTGGTTTCTGGATCAGTGCATATATGTTTCAAAGGATCTTGCGGAAATGTTTTCCCTTACTGAAAATACGGGACTTCTGCAGCAGGACATTTCGGAGCCGGCCAATCCGTACATGGACATGTTCGCGGATGTGGACCTTTCCGGATACAGCGAGGTGCTGCTCTGGCGAGAATACAGCCAGGGACTTCAGATTACACACGGAATGGGAGAATGCACGCAGAAAAACAATAACGGCGTAGGTGTGACAAGGGGATTTACCGAAAGTTTCCTGATGGCGAACGGCCTTCCGATTTACGCCTCTGGCAGCGGCTATGCGGGAGATGACTATATCGAGGACGTGAGGAAAGACAGGGATTCCCGTCTGACATTGTTTCTGAAAGAGCCTGGGCAGAAGAATATCTTGACAGGACCGACTGCGGGCGGCGATATTCAGGCAGTAGAGCCGGTGCCCAATGTAAACGGGATGTACGGTCCGGCCCTGTACACGACCGGATATACGTTGCGGAAGGGTAATCCTACTGACGGCGAGCAGTCTATAATGGGCGCAGGACAGGGGTCGTACACCGGAATTATCTGTTTCAGAGGAGTCGAGGCCATGCTGAATTATATCGAAGCATGGTACGAAAGGACAGGAAACATCAATGCGACTGCGGGCCAGTACTGGGAAGCCATAAGGCGTCGTGCACATGTGGATACCGACTACAACAAGACCATCGCTGCCACGGACATGTCCAAGGAAGCTGAAAATGACTGGGGAGCATGGTCTGCAGGAAATCTCGTTGATGCCATGCTGTACAATATCCGCAGGGAAAGAAGATGCGAACTTATAGGCGAAGGCTTGCGGGACATGGATTTGCAGAGATGGAGGGCGAAAGACCAGATGTGTACCGAGTCATATCATATAGAGGGATTCAAGCTGTGGGGACCGATGAAGGAATGGTACAAGGACGGAGATGAATATGACTTGAAATACGGGCTTGATACTCCGGGAGCATATGTTTCTCCTCCCGACAGGAGCGATTATCTGAGACCGTATGAGAAGAGCCGGAACAGTCTCGTACTTGACGGATACAGATGGAACATGGCCCATTACCTGAGTCCTATCGCGATTCAGCATTTCATCCTGACTTCTCCGACCGGGGATCCGTCCGGGTCCGTGATATACCAGAATCCGGGATGGCCGTTAGTCGCCGGTGACGGTCCGATAAACTAATTGATTGTCAACCATATAAACCAAATATTAATAACAAAGTCTTATGAAACCTATCAATTATCTTACTATCGTGGCTGCGGTATCGCTTCTCACGGTGTCATGTCAGGAAAAAGAGGACGGTACGAACCAGACGACTGTTCCTGAAATAACATTATCGGCTCCGGAGGATGGAGCGGAAATCACCGCCGATGCCGGAACAGGCATAACTTTCGAGTGGAATACGTCTGAAGACATAGGAAAATGCGTTCTGAAACTGAGCCTTTCAAGCAGTCTTGCTTCTGCCGAGGAAATCGAGATTCCGTCCGGATCCCCGTTGACGGTATCTGGAAACGATTTCGTGGAAGCGCTCATCGCTCTCGGGATAGAGGAGGGCTTGCCAACCAGGATTTACTGGTCTGTCCAGCCTGCCG
>CALUQC010000141.1 GCA_944322805.1 uncultured Bacteroidales bacterium
CTTTGGATATTATGCTCGCGAACATGTCCGCTACCGAAAGCACCGTGATTTTGCTTTTGTCCTTCTCCGGGTTGGAGGAGAGAGGAATGGTATCCGTCACTATCACTTCTTCGAGGGCGGAATTCGAGATTCTTTCGTATGCGTTGCCGGAGAACACGGCGTGAGTGGCGCAGGCCCTTACGCTGACGGCGCCCATTTCCTTGAGGACATTGGCCGCCTTGGTCAGAGTGCCGGCGGTATCTATCATGTCATCCACGATGACGACGTTTTTCCCCGCAACATCTCCGATGGCCGTTATCGAGCCTACGACATTGGCCCTTTCACGCGATTTGTGGCATATGATGACCGGGCACTGGAGGTATCTGGCGTACGCATTGGCCCTTTTGGCGCCACCCATGTCCGGAGCCGCGATGGCCAGATTCTCGATATTCTTTTCCCTGAGATACGGAAGGAAAATCGTGCTGGCATATACATGGTCCACCGGAAAATCGAAGAATCCCTGGATCTGGTCGGCGTGCAGGTCGCATGTCATCACGCGGTCGCATCCGGCCGCATGCAGTATGTTCGCCACGAGTTTGGCCCCTATCGATACGCGCGGCTTGTCTTTCCTGTCCTGTCTCGCCCAGCCGAAATATGGCATGACGGCCACGACACAGTGGGCGGACGCCCTTTTTGCCGCATCGATCATGAGCAGCAGCTCGAAAAGATTTTCCACCGGAGGAAAAGTCGATTGCACTATGAAAACGGTAGCGCCCCTGACGCTTTCGTTGAATGACGGCTGGAATTCGCCGTCGCTGAATGTCAGGACATCTGACTGTCCCAGCTCTATATTGAGGGATTTGGCGATTTTTTCAGCGAGGGGTTTTGAACTCCTGCACGCAAATAACTTCAGTTTGTGTTCGTTGTGCATGACGGATGGTATTTAGTTGTTGTCTGGATTATTGAGAACGGATTCTATGTAGTCGAGGATTTCTTCTCTGCCCATGCCCGTTTCGGCGGAGCTTACGAATACCGGAGGCAGTTCCTCCCAGTATTGAAGTATCTGTTCCTTGTTCTTCTCTATCTGCCGGGCCAGGACGGTGCTTCCGCTCTTGTCGCCCTTCGTAAAGACTATGGCGAAAGGAATCCTGTTCTGACCGAGCTCTATCAGGAAATCCATGTCCAGTTTCCCGATGTCATGCCTTGAATCTATAAGTACGAAAAGCATGACCATGTCGGGAGACAGGCTGATGTAGTTCCGGATGATCTGCGCGAGTTTCTGCTGTCCGGTTTTCGACATTTTCGCGAAGCCGTAGCCGGGAAGGTCCACGAGATACCATTTTCTGTTTATGAGAAAATGATTGACTAACTGCGTCTTGCCAGGCTTCGACGAGGTCATTGCGAGTTTCCTGTTTCCGCACAGCATGTTTATGAGGGAGGATTTGCCGACATTTGATCTGCCGATAAAAGCGAATTCCGGGAAGGCTTGCCTGGGCCTTTCCGAGATTCTCGTGCTGCTGCCAGCAAATAATGCTTCGGTTATTTTCATCGGACCACCTTTTACCGTTCGGGGAATTTCCGCTCGCCGGACTTCCCGATAAAACGGGCGCAAAGATAACATTAATCCGACTAATATAGCAAAAATTTATTACAACTGTTTTCTTAATGTTAAAAAATCCAAAAACTTCTGTCAGGCACTCGTCTGTTTCGTATAATTTGCTATTTTTGTATGAATCCGTATCGGATTCCGATGATACATCTGATATTTATGGACGGGAAATATATCGATCTATACGAACTTCAGAGCAGGTTGAAAGCCGGTGTCGAAAGCGTTTTTCCGGGGAAGGTATGGCTGAAAGCCGAAATCAGCGCATTGAAGGCCCGTCCTGCAGGGCATTGCTACATGGAGTTGTCCCAGACATCCGAAGCCGGTCTCGTCGCCAAGGCGCAGGCCGTGATCTGGAGCTCCAAATTCAGGTTTCTCGCGCCTTTTTTCAAATCGGTGACAGGCTCTGACCTGTCGGAAGGCATGAGTGTGCTCGTACAGGTGTCGGTGAATTTCAGCCAGCTGTACGGACTTTCCCTGATCATAGACGATATCGACCCGAGCTTTACCATAGGTGAAAAGGAGCAGCTGCGCAGACAGACCATTGAGCGTCTGGAAAAGGAGGGCCTCATGGACCTGCAGAAGGAATGCGCGCTTCCCGTGCTCCCATACCGTCTGGCAGTGATTTCGGCCTCAGACGCCGCCGGCTACAGGGACTTTGTCAGACATTTGTGCGGCAACGAATACGGTTTCGTATTCAGTCCGGAACTGTTTCCGGCCTCCATGCAGGGGGCGGATGCGCCGGCTTCCATAGTGTCGGCCCTGGAGCGCATCTCCGGATCCGGGGAGCAGTTCGACATAGTGCTGATCATGCGTGGCGGCGGGGCAAAACTGGACTTGGCCTGCTATGACGATTACGGCCTGGCGGCGGCCATTGCCCGCTATCCGGTCCCAGTATTCACCGCCGTGGGGCATGACCAGGATTTCCATGTCTGCGACATGGTAGCCTACCGCTATCTCAAGACCCCTACGGCTCTTGCCGACGAACTTATAGGATATTATGTCGACGAGGATGCGCGGCTGTCGTCATTTGCCGGCAGGCTGAAACTCGCTTTCATGAATAAGATCCATGCCATGGAAAGCCGGATACAGATGCTCGAAACGAGGATAAGGGCGGCGGATCCGAGAAATATCCTGCAGCGTGGCTATGTCCTGGCGGTAGATCCGTCCGGTGTGCCTTTCAAAAGGGCTGCGGGGAGAGCTCCGGGAGACAGTATCTCCCTGATGTTCGCAGACGGGACGCTCGGGTGCGAAGTAAAGGATGTAATGCTGAAGAAATGAATGTTCGGAAATGGATAAAAAGGTAAGAAACGAAGCCGGGAAGCCTTTCGATTATTCGAAGGCCGTGGCGGAACTCGAAAAGATAGCGGAGAAAGTCGAAGATCCCTCTACCGGGATAGACGATATCGACAAATACATCAGGAAGGCCGACGCCCTGATTTCCGACTGCCGGAAATATCTCAGATCGGCGAGGGAGAAGACTGAATCCATCGAGGACAATATGGAGTGAATTTGATCAAAACTGCATAATTATGAACAGAAACGATGAAAAACGACAGGACGGGAAGGTGCCGATGATCTATGAGACCGATCCCTGGCTTGCCCCGTACAAGGATGCGATAGACGCCCGGCACAAGCGCGTACTCGATGCATGGGAGGATATCGCGGTGGACGGGTCCCTGTCCAAGGGCCTGAACAACCATCTCTATTACGGGATGCACAGGACGGCCGGCGGAGGCTGGGTTTTCAGGGAATGGGCTCCGAACGCCACCAAGATATATCTTATAGGTGACTTCAACAACTGGAAAAGGTCTGAAGCCTATGCCCTGAAACCTGTGGGAAACGGGAACTGGGAAATAGAAGTCGGCTCCATGTTCCTGTCAGACAAGACTTTGTATAAACTTTACATAGAATGGCCGGGCGGCGGCGGGGAACGTCTGCCCGCATACACGACGCGTGCCGTGCAGGACCCCGAGACCAAGGTGTTCGCGGCCCAGATATGGGAGCCGGACAAGCCTTACCGCTGGAAACACAAGGGGCCGGGCAGGCGGGAGCACCCCTTTATTTACGAATGCCATATCGGCATGAGCTCCGAGGAGCCCAAGGTTTCCACTTTTACGGAATTCCGGGAGAATGTCCTGCCTAAGATAATAAGGGACGGCTACGATACCATACAGATAATGGCACTCCAGGAGCATCCGTACTACGGGTCGTTCGGCTACCAGGTCTCCAACTTCTATGCTCTGAGTTCCCGTTTCGGGACTCCGGAGGAGTTCAAGGCCCTTGTGGACGAGGCGCACGGGGCCGGCATAGCCGTGGTGATGGACATCGTACATTCGCATTCGGTGGATAATGAACTGGAGGGGCTCGGCGACTTCGACGGGAAAGACGGCGACATGTATTTCTACTCCGGACCGAGAGGCCGCCATCCTGCATGGGGCTCGAGGTGCTTCGACTACGGAAGGCATGAAACGCAGCACTTCCTGCTGTCCAACTGCAAATTCTGGATGGAGGAATACCATATCGACGGTTTCCGCTTCGACGGTGTGACCAGCATGCTGTACTGGGACCACGGTCTCGGAAAGGATTTCGTAGGATACGACAACTACTTCAACGGAGGCGTGGACGAGTCCGCCGTGACTTATCTGGCCCTTGCCAACATGCTTGTGCATGAGTTGAATCCGGATGCGTTCACCATTGCCGAGGATGTCAGCGGCATGGCCGGGCTGGCGGCTCCATTCGAGGCAGGAGGCGTGGGATTCGATTTCAGGATGAGCATGGGCGTTGCCGACAACTGGATAAAATGGATAAAGGAATTGTCTGACGACCAGTGGAGCATGGGTGAAATGTGGTGGCAGCTCACAAACAAGCGGGCGGATGAAAAGACGATAAGCTATGCGGAGTGCCACGACCAGGCGATGGTGGGGGACAAGACCATCATTTTCCGGCTCATGGACAAGGAAATGTATTTTTCGATGAATACCGGCTCCAGATCGGACATCATCGACAGGGGGATTGCCCTGCACAAGATGATAAGGCTCGTGACGATGGCTACGGCAGGGGACGGATATCTGAATTTCATGGGCAACGAGTTCGGGCATCCGGAATGGATTGATTTTCCGCGCGAGGGCAACGGATGGTCCTACAAATATGCGAGACGGCAGTGGTCTCTCGCCGAGCCGGACTATCTGCGGTACAAGTTCCTCCTGAATTTCGACAATGCCATGATAAGGCTCGGAAAATCGGAGCATATATTCGATGAGCGGCCCGAGCTGCTCGTGCAGGACGAGGAGAAAAAAATTTTAGTATTCAAAAGAATAAATTGTATCTTTGCATTCAATTTCAATCCTTGCCTATCTTTCTCAGACTATGGGTTTTCGGCACCGGCCGGCAAGTATGCGGTGATACTGGACAGCGACGAGGCGGAGTTTGACGGATTCTCAAGGGTGAAGAAGGGCGAGGAGCACATTTCCATACCGGAAAAGTCTCCGAACGGCAACCAGAAATATGACCATACACTGTATCTCTATCTCCCGAGCCGTTGTGCCGTCGTTTTGAAGATGATTGACTGAAAATTATTAACCTATAATATATTAAATTATGGCTTTTTTGAAATTCAACAAGTCAGAATTGGTAAACCTGGAGTATTCGCTCAAGAGGGAAATCATTGTGGCGAATAAGACGGGTGCCTATTGCAACACTTCCATAGTGACTTGCAATACAAGGCGTTACCATGGACTTCTTGCCGTACCGGTGGACAAGCTCGGAGGAGGTAACTTCATCCTCCTGTCCTCTTTGGACGAGAGCCTGATCGTCGGCGGCAAACAATTCAATCTCGGCATTCACTGCTACGGTGATGTCTACGAACCGAGAGGTCATAAGTATATTGTTGACTTCGATGCGGACCCCGCTCCTGAAATTATCTACAAGGTGGGTGAAATCGTTTTCAGCAAGACTATTCTTATGTCTCCGGACTCCGATCAGGTGCTCATAAAGTACCACCTTATCGAGGCTCCGGAAAAGGCGACGCTGATGCTTAAGCCTTTCCTTGCATTCAGAAGCGTACACAGTCTTACGAGCCAGAATCCTGACGCCAGGACGGACTACAGGGACATAGCGAACGGGGTTTCGTTCCGTCTTTACGAAGACTTCCCGGATCTGAATCTCCAGATCAGTTCCAAGGCACAGTTCAAGTCTCTGCCTTACTGGTACAACGGAATCACGTATTCCGACGAGATGCGCCGCGGCTTCAACTGCAAGGAAGACCTTTTCGTCCCGGGATTCTTTACGGTTTCCCTGAAGCCCGGCGACAGCATCGTATTCTCCGCATCGGTGGAAGAAGACGATCCGAAGACTTTCAAACGCAAATTCAACGATGCCATCAGGAGACTCGGGGATATCCACGACTACCATGACCTGTTAGTGAGGAATGCCGATATGCTCAAGTGCTCCCGAAACGGACACAAACGCATAAACGCAGGTTTTTCATGGCTTGAAACAGGACTTCTCAGGGAGACGATAATGTCTCTTCCGGGGCTGACCCTCTATGCCGACGGGAACTGCACCGAGTTCGAGGAAATTCTCGACAACCTTATCTCCGACGAACAGGACAGGCTCTTCCGCAGGACAACGCAGGTCGAGGCGCCACTGCTCCTTACCGATACCATACAGCAGTATATCCATTACCTTGAGGACAATGATATCGAGGCCGGAGCCGCAAAGAGAGTCTGGAAAAAATACGGAAAGACCCTCAAGGGCATTATTGAAAGCTATGCTCCCGGCCAGCGGCACGAAGTCGCCATGCATCCGAACGGACTGCTTTGGGCACAGATGGACGGAGTAGCGCTCTCATGGATGAATGCATACGTAAACGGACATCCGGTCACGGAAAGGGCCGGCTATCAGGTGGAGACCAATGCCATGTGGTACAACGCCATCTGCTTCGCCCTCGACATGGAGAAGAAATTCGGGGCTAAGAAAAACGCATTCATTGAAAAATGGGCGCCGGTGCGCGAACTCATAGAAGAAAACTACCAGAAGACATTCTGGAACTATGAGGCCGGATATCTCGCCGACTATGTGGACAATTCCGGACAGAACATGGATGTCCGCCCTAACCAGCTTTATGCCATCAGTCTCGACTATTCTCCGGTGGAGGACATGATAAAGTCCGATGTCGTGATGACGGTGAACAACGAACTCGTGACGCGACGCGGTATCAGGACACTCTCTCCGAGAAATGTCATGTACAGAGGCGTCTATGAAGGCTCCCAGACGGACCGCGACCTGGCATACCATCAGGGCTGCGCCTTCCCTCAGCTCCTTGACCCGTATGTGAACATCTGTTTCAAGATGATGGGCTCCAATTTCTACAAGAAGGCCGAGTATCTTACGGAAGGCTTTTATGCAGACATAAACAAGCATGGCGTAGGTGCATTTTCCGAGCTTTACGACGGAGATCCACCTCACGAGGCGCATGGAGCCATATCGTCTGCCTGCAGTACGGCAGCTCTTCTCAGGGTCGATTATCTTATGAACAAATACAAAAAGGAGGAATAGGCGATGAAAGTTCTGATGTTCGGTTGGGAATTTCCTCCTCACATTGCAGGAGGATTGGGAACGGCTTGCTACGGTATGACCAAGGGGCTTGCCGCCAATGGTGTCGAAGTGCTTTTCGTGATGCCTTCGGCTTCGGGCGACGAGGACCAGAGCGCCGTGAAGATCATCAACGCAAGCGATGTTCCGGTAGATACGGTCTCCACTTCTGTGGACGAATTTCTCGGCAAGGTGAAATTCATCCATATAGGCTCCAACATGGTGCCGTACGTGGATCCTCAGGATTTCACGAAGATGGTGGAGGAAGAAAGGAAAAGGCAGATCAAGAATTTCCGTATTCAGTACGGACAGAAATACAAGTTCTCCGGCAAGTACGGGGAAAACCTCATGGAAGAGGTGGCGCGTTATGCTATGGTGGGGGCGACGATTGCTCTCCAGCATGCGGATGAATTCGACGTGATCCACGCCCATGACTGGCTCACATATCTTGCGGGAATCGCTGCAAAGCAGCTCACGGGCAAACCGCTTGTCGTGCACGTGCATGCCACGTCGTTCGACAGGAGCAGCGACGACAAGATAGATACGAGGGTCTATGACCTCGAAAGAAAGGGTATGGAAGCCGCCGACAAGGTGATTGCGGTGAGCGAGCTCACCCGCAATATCGTCATCAACAAGTACGGCATCTCGCCGGACAAGGTGGTGGCCGTGCACAATGCCGTGGATTTCAGCGGACGCGAGAATCTTGTTGTCGAGAGGGGAGTGAAGGACAAGGTAGTCACTTTCCTCGGACGTATCACATTCCAGAAAGGTCCCGAATATTTCATAGAGGCAGCCGCCAAGGTGCTGAAAAGATGCAGCCATGTAAGATTCGTCATGGCCGGAAGCGGAGACATGCTCAACAGGTGCATACGTCATGTCGCCCGGCTCGGCATTTCCGACAGGTTTCATTTCACTGGATTCCTCCGCGGGGCGGACGTGCAGAAGATGTTTGCACTTTCGGACGTCTATGTGATGCCTTCGGTATCGGAGCCTTTCGGTATTTCCCCTCTTGAGGCCATGCAGACCAACGTGCCGTCCATCATATCCAAGCAGTCGGGTGTGGCCGAGGTTCTGAAATACGCTATCAAGGTGGATTTCTGGGATATCGACGCCATGGCCGATGCCATGTACGGCCTGCTCAACTATCCTGCGATGGCGGATATGGCCGCACGCTGCGGACGCGACGAGGTGGATGCCCTCAAATGGACGAATGCCGCATACAAGATAAAGAAAGTGTACGAGTCAGTAATAAAATAGTCTAAACTTAAATTTATACGGAAATGAAAAAAAGCATATGCCTGTATTTTCAGGTGCATCAGCCTAACAGATTGAGGTTATACAGATTCTTCGACATCGGAAAGGATTCGCATTACTATGACGATTTCGCCAACAGGACTATCCTGAGAAGGGTGGCGCAGAGATGCTACCTTCCTACGAACGAACTCCTTCTCGAACTTATAAATACCTACAAGGGACAGTTCAAGGTGGCCTTTTCCATCTCGGGATCTGTCCTGGAGCAGTTCGACAGATATGCTCCGGAAGTGATAGACAGCTTCCGCAAACTGGCCGGGACGGGATGCGTGGAATTCCTGGCCGAGACATACTACCATTCGCTGGCATCCCTCGCTTCTCCGACAGAGTTCCAGTACCAGGTCATGAAGCACAGGGAGACTATCGAGCATTATTTCGGCGTGACTCCGAAATCGTTCAGGAATACGGAGCTGATATACTCCGACGAGATAGGCTCCATGGTGTACGACATGGGATTCAAGACCATGCTTACCGAGGGCGCAAAGCACGTCCTGGGATGGAAGAGCCCGAATTACATCTATGCAGGCGCTCTTGCTCCGAAGCTGAAGCTCCTGCTCAAGAATTCGACGCTGAGCGACGACATCGCATTCAGATTTTCCGACAGGAGCTGGTCCGACTGGCCTCTTACCGGAGACAAGTATCTCGGCTGGATCAAGGCTGCGGCCCAGAATGATGAAATAGTAAACCTTTTCATGGACTACGAAACATTCGGAGAGCACCAGAAATCGCAGAGCGGTATTTTCGAATTCATGAGATATTTCCCGGAGGTGGTGATAAAGGACGGAGAATTCGAGTTCGTGACGCCGGACCAGGCTGCCAGAAAGCACAAGGCCGTGGCCACGCTGGATGTTCCGGACCCTATCTCATGGGCCGATGAAGAAAGGGACGTTACTGCATGGCTCGGAAACGAACTCCAGAACGACGCTTTCAAGAAACTTTACAGTGTAGCCGAAAAACTGTCCCTGATTCATGACAACGAGCAGCTCCGGTCCGATTTCGGACATCTTCAGGAGAGCGACCACTTCTATTACATGTGTACGAAGTTCTTCTCAGATGGTGCGGTACACAAATATTTCAACCCGTATGATACTCCGTATGAAGCATTTATCAACTATATGAATGTTTTGAGCGATTTTATTTTGCGGGTAGATGATGCAATTTCCGTTTCAGATGTTAACTTTGCAGCCGGAAAAAAGACGGCGCCGGCAAAAGTCGAGAAAGCTGCCACAGCCAAAAAGACTGTAAAAAAGGCAGTTGCAAAGAAACCCGCAAAGGCGGAAACTTCGACTGCAGCCAGGAAACCGTCAGCAAAAAAAACGGTTAAAACAAAGAAATAACATTAGATGAACAAAGAATTGATCAAACCGGATTATCTGTTTGAGGTAAGCTGGGAGGTCTGCAATAAGGTAGGGGGAATATACACGGTGGTAGCCACCAAATCCCTCTACCTTAAAACGGAATTAAAGAGACATCACATACTGATCGGTCCAGACGTCTGGATGAATACGGAAAGCAACCCGGATTTTCTCGAAGATCCGGGACTTTACCGTGACTGGAAGGCACAGGCGGAAGCCGAAGGGCTCAGGATTAGGATAGGAAGGTGGAACATTCCGGGAGCTCCTGTCGCTATTCTTGTGGACTTCAAGCAGTTCATTACGAGAAAATCAGAAATTCTGACCGAATACTGGCTCCATTTCGGGGTTGATTCCCTGACCGGAAACTGGGATTATGTGGAAGCTGCGCTTTTCGGCTATGCTTCAGGAAAGGTCATCGAAAGTTTCTACAAGTTCAACCTGTCTCCTGCCGACAAGGTCGTGGCCCAGTTCCACGAATGGCTTACGGGCGCGGGCCTTCTTTACATCAAGCAGACACGTCTTCCGATAGCTACCGTATTCACTACGCACGCCACAGTCGTCGGAAGATGCGTGGCAGGGAACAATCTCCCGCTCTACGATTCGATGCATCTTTATGACGGAGACCAGAAGGCGAAAGAGTTCAATGTCATAGCCCGTCACTCACTTGAGAAACTGTCTGCGCAGAACTCGGATGTATTTACTACGGTGAGCGAAATCACGGCTGCCGAATGCCGCCAGTTCCTCGGACGCAAGGTGGACATCGTGACCCCTAACGGTTTCGAGAACAGTTTTACCCCGTCGGAAGAAGACTATTCCATGGTAAGGTCCGCCGCCAGGGACAAGCTGGTGGAGGTGGCAACGGCCATGTCCGGCGAGACCGTGCCGGAAAATTCCATCTTTATCGGCATAAGCGGACGGTACGAATACAAGAACAAGGGTATCGACGTCTTCATAGATGCGTTGGACAAACTGAACAGGTCCGACTTCAAGGGAAAGAGCATCCAGGCCTTCATCATGATTCCGTCCGGGCACAACGGTCCTGACAGGGAACTGGTGGCCAAACTGTCCGGCAAGGAATCCGGCTACGTGACCAGGACTTCCCACTATCTGATGAACAGGGAGTACGATACCATTTCCCGGAGGCTCGACGAACTGAATTTCAACAACGCCATCGGCGACAAGGTGAAAGTATATTTCATCCCGTCCTATCTTAACGGGAACGACGGCGTGTTCAACATGACTTACTATGACCTTATCGTAGGTCTCGACCTGGCCCTGTTCCCGTCCTATTACGAGCCGTGGGGATATACGCCTCTCGAAAGCCTTGCGTTCAAGGTGCCGACGCTTACCACTACGCTTGCCGGCTTCGGACTCTGGGTCGAAAAACATTACCGCAAGGAACATCCGGGCATTACCGTCTTGGAAAGGAACGACTCGAACTATCCGCAGGTAGTGGACGGGGTAGTGGAGCGTGTAAAGGAAATCGCGGGGCTGACCAAGGATGACAGGAAAAGGTATATGGACAATGCCAAGGACGTCTCCGAGATAGCCCTTTGGGAAAACAACATAATTTATTACAAACAGGCATATTCGGAAGCACTCTCGAAAGTCATTTCGGACAAGGGTGCCTTCCCTAAATATAAGAATGATAAACCGATGCAGTACAAGAAAATAGATGTAAACAAGCCGTCATGGAACAGCGTGCTCATATCGAGGCATCTTCCTGACGGACTGAAGGATTTGGAGACACTGTCCAGGAATCTCTGGTGGTGCTGGAACGAACCTGCCAAGAATCTTTTCAGGAAGGTGGATGCCAAGGCATGGAGCGAATCGGGAGAAAATCCTATCGCCATGCTCGACCAGGTGTCTTACAAGAGATTCCAGGAGCTTGAAAAGAATTCCGAATTCATGGGGGAACTCAATCTCGTGATGACCGAGTTCAATACCTACATGGCCAAGAAAGCTGAAAGGACAAATCCGTCCATAGCTTATTTCTGCATGGAATACGGTCTGGACACTTCGCTGAAAATCTATTCGGGAGGTCTCGGCATTCTCGCCGGCGACTATCTGAAAGAGACCAGCGACATGAATGTCAACCTCGTGGCTGTCGGCCTTCTTTACAGGTACGGCTATTTCACGCAGATACTCTCTGCCCAGGGAGACCAGGTGTCCAAGTACGATGCCCAGGACTTCATGAAAATCCCTGCCACTCCTGTCAGGGACTCTGACGGGAACTGGATGACGGTAAGCGTGGCATTCCCTGGCAGAAACCTCAATGCAAGACTCTGGAGAGTGGATGTCGGCAGGACCGAACTCTACCTTATGGATACCGACTATGAGGACAATCTGCCGGAAGACAGGTCCGTGACCCATCATCTCTACGGAGGCGACTGGGAGAACAGGCTCAAACAGGAACTTCTGCTCGGAGTGGGCGGTATCAGGGCTCTCAGAAAGCTCGGCATCAATACCCAGGTATATCACTGCAACGAAGGGCACGCTGCCTTTACCGGTCTGGAAAGGCTCCGCGAATATATTCAGAATGACAATCTCGACTATCCGGAGGCTCTCGAACTCGTAAGGGCGTCTTCCCTGTTTACCACCCATACTCCGGTGCCTGCCGGACACGATGCCTTTGATGAAGGGCTTCTGAGGAAATACATAGGGCACTATCCTCAGCGTCTCAAGATAGACTGGGAGACGATGATGGGATTAGGCAAGATCAACGGCAGCGATGTGAACGAGAAATTCTCCATGAGTATCCTCGCCGCAAATATTTCCCAGGAGGTCAACGGAGTGTCCTGGCTTCACGGTGAGGTGAGCCGTGACATCTTCGCCAACATGTGGCCTGGCTATCTGCCTGAGGAACTGCATGTGAGCTATGTCACCAACGGCGTACATTATCCTACATGGACGGCTCCGGAGTGGAAAGACATCCATGCAAAGGTCTTCGGAGAGGACTTCAAGACCCATCATTATGACAAGACCTGCTTCGAGGGCATTTACAAGGTCTCGGACGCGGATATCTGGAATGTGCGCACGGCGTTGAGGAAAAAACTGATAGCGGAAATCAAGGAAAGGCTTTCCGATCCTTCTGCCACTAACCATTATTCTCCGCGCCAGATCGTCACTATCAAGGATACTCTGCGTGACGACGTGCTGACTATCGGATTCGCCCGCCGCTTTGCGACATACAAGAGGGCGCATCTGCTGTTCCGCGATCTCGACAGGCTTAACGAAATCGTGAACAATCCGGAAAGGCCGGTACAGTTCATTTTCGCGGGCAAGGCCCATCCTGCCGACAAGGCCGGACAGGATCTCATAAAGAGCATCGTGGACATTTCGAAGATGGAGCAGTTCATAGGCAAGATAGTCTTCGTGCCTAACTACGATATCACTCTTGCAAAATATCTCGTGCAGGGCGTGGACGTGTGGATGAACAACCCTACCAGGCCTCTCGAGGCTTCGGGAACATCGGGTGAGAAAGCTGCCATGAACGGTGTCATGCATTTCTCCGTCCTCGACGGATGGTGGGTTGAAGGCTACAAGCCTGGTGCAGGCTGGGCGCTCCCGATGGAAAGGACCTATCAGGACCAGAACTATCAGGACGAACTGGATGCGGCTACCATCTATACTATCATAGAGAACGATATTGCTCCTACATTCTACAATATCAGCCGCTCTACAGGCCGCTCTACCGACTGGCTCGAGTATATCAAGAACACCATCGCACAGGTGGCCTGCAACTTCACTACCAACAGGATGCTGACCGACTACATAAACCAGTACTACGATCCGCAGTCCAGGAGATTCGAATCCCTGCTGGCAAACGACTATGCAAAGGCGCGTGAGATCGCCGAGTGGAAAAGGCATCTCCGCAGGGAATGGCAGAACGTCAGTCTTGTGTCGATAGTGAAGCCGGACAGCTCCTACAAGGATGTGGCCCTCGGAAAAGAATTCACGTCGGAAATCGTCCTGAACATAGGGGATCTGAATCCGGAAGAAATAGGTGTGGAACTTCTGTTCGCGAAAACGGACTCCAAGGGCAAGCTCCATATCAGTTCGATATCGGCATTCACGCCTGTAGAGGTAAATGACGGGGTGGCGAAATACCGTACAGTCGTGATTCCTGAGACGGCCGGCCTGTATCAGGTGGCTGCCAGAATATATGCCAAGAATCCGGATCTGCCTCACAGACAGGATTTCGAGCTTGTAAGATGGTTGTAGCGACCGGATTTTTCGACGGTGTCCATGTCGGGCACCGTCTTGTCATAGGGCAGCTTGTAAAGGCTGCTGCAGAAAAAGGGGATGAGAGTATGGTGGTGACATTCTGGCCTCATCCCCGTACTGTTTTACAGCAGGAAGCCCGCGATTTCCGGCTTCTGACTTCCATGCCGGAAAAGGAGGCTCTTCTGAAAGGTCTCGGTGTGGACCGGGTGGAGGTCATACGCTTTACGAAAGAGTTCGGGGCATTGACCACGTATGACTATCTGAAAGACTGGCTTATCGGGAAATACGGGGCCAAAACGATAGTTTTGGGTTATGACAACAGGATGGGCAGCGATGCGAAGGATGCCCCGGGGGTCGGGGCAATGGCTGAAAAGCTCGGAATGGATGTCATCATGACTCCCAAGGCGACTTCTCCGGCAGGACTTGAGGTCAGTTCGACGAAAATCCGCGGGGAAATATCCCGGGGAAATGTCGTCAGGGCGGCGGAAATGCTCGGATATGATTATTCCCTTTTCGGAGTAGTCGTGTCGGGGGAGAGGATAGGACGCAGGGTGCTCGGTTTTCCTACCGCGAACATGCAGCTTTACGAGCCGCTGAAACTGATACCTGCCAACGGAGTGTATTTCGTCAGGGTCAGGACTTTGGGCAGGGAGTTTTACGGAATGTGCAATATAGGAAACCGTCCGACGGTAAGGGAGGGGAATGCCCGCACCATAGAGACGAATATTTTCGATTTCGACGAAGATATTTATGGATTGGACATAGAACTGAATTTCCTGAAACGAATACGGGAGGAAATCAGATTCGCCTCATTTACCCAGCTCAAGGCACAGCTTGCACGGGACAAGGCCTATTGCCGCTCGTTGATATAAGGTGTAAGGAAAATAATTTATTCTATGGATACAGGGACTTTATTGGCAGTCATTATCGTACTGCTTTCCATGGCGGTATCGCTTGTGAACAAGGTGTTGAAAAAGGCTGCGGAGACCGGAGTGCCGCATGAAGGGACTCTTTCGGATTCCATGCCTGTTTCCGGACCGGATCCGGAGGAAAAAAGGCATGCTCCCGTATCCGGGCCGGCTGCGGTACCGGTTTTTGACCATGTACCGGCAGACCGTCCTGCATCTTCTGCCGGGAAGGAGGCGGAGAGGAAGCCTGCTGTTTCATCTGAAAAGGGCGGATTCCGGATAAATGACAAGAAAAATCTTGTCATTTATCCGGAGATCATGAAACCGAAGTGGCAGGAGTGAGGGAGGTTACGGCTCTTCCGGGTATGCGGTGTTGGAGGCGTCGTTATAGCGGATGCAGCGGATGGGGGAGGATGAGGAGCGGTTGCCCCAGTTGTTGTGTATGTATCCGCTGTACGTCACAGCAGGATTCGGTATCGTGATATTTTTGTCCCTGACAAGGAGGGTGCGGCCGCGATGGTTGAAATTGTCGGAATTCAGGTTTTTGTCCACTCTCGCATTCTGATAGTCTCCGAGCGTCCCGACCATATACCAGGTATTGTCCCTGTCTGTACGGCCCACGTCACGGCCTCTCCAGCCCGAGTACGGGAAGAAATTCGATTTGTTCCCGACTCTGACTGATAGCCCGTATCCATTATTATAATAGCGGGTCATGTCATCTGAACAATATTCGAACAGAATTTCCAGCTCGTCATCAGGGACCCTGTAACCGTACGGGCACGGGTCGTAGATGGTCTTGCGGAGCACCTTGCCGCTCGATGCGGAATAACCCCACAGGTTGTCTATGGAGTTGTACAGCCAGTCGTTCGCATAGTCTCCGAGCTGGGCCGAAGCTATGATATCCAGAGGATGGCGTGCGCCGGTCTCTACAGTCGGCTCCGCCTCGGAGACTATGTCCACCGAGTTGCGTGCGCCCTGGTCCATATAGTAGTAGGTCTTAGTATTCCTGTCCGACTGCTGATAGTCATATGCCGGAGGTACCGGGAGCGGATCTTTCCTGCCCCACTGATAATACAGCCCGTATGTGTCCAGCGGGTCAGAGCCGGGGGAAGCTGCCGTTGCCCCGAGATTCATGTTCATCATGGAAAAAGTCCGCCCGTTTACGCTGTATGATATGTCCGTCAGTTCCGAAGGCGCCACCCAGACATGCCAGGACCAGATGATGTCGCCATTTTCATCGTATGCGGCTATGACTGCATTCCCGGTCATGCCATTCCGGCATTCGTCATTGAGGATAAACCTGACATAGCCGTGCACCAATTCGACGTGCCTTATCAGATAGTCGGTATCCTGCCACAGAATCCTTACCGAATGCGGCTCGAAATAAAGCTCGTCCGGATACAGGTCGGCTCCTGCCACGCTCAGTGCCCCCAGGTCCCCGCGTCCTGCCGTATTTGCCTGGAAATAAAACCCGTCATAGAATGTCCCGTCATCCTTTTTCATAAGGTCCGGAGTGATGACATAGCAGTTCGAGTATTCGAAGTTTGTGATTTCCTCGTTGTACGGGGCAAGGTCCCTGAAAGATTCCGTATCTTCGTTGCCGATGATTACGTCCAAACTTCCGTCCGTCTTTATATCGATGACTATCTTGTAGATATGCCCCGGCTTCAATATGGGGGCGTCTTCTATGACATTTCCGCTTGCATCCGTATATTTTGCCGTGGTGGGAATCTTGCCGCTGAATACTCCCGCATCGGTATGTATTTCAAACGGAGTCTCCCGATCCGGACGGGCGAGTATGTAGCCGAGGTATGTTTCAGCCAGGTCAACGCCGTTTTCCATCATTACCGGATAAGACGGAGTATCTGCAAACTCCGGATGTTCGGGGTAGTCAGAGGCTGAGGCCATGGCAGTCTTGATGATAGGCATGTTCTTCTCATCCTCCCACAATATGACGCCGTTGTCTATGGTTTCATCATATACAATGCCTCCGAAAACCGGGCTTACACCTTCTATCGGCAGGGTGGCATCTACGTCGGTAAGGCCTTCGAGTGTGGATTTGCTGTCGCTCCGGGCCTGCCTGACAGGCAGGGAAATCGTCACGGTAGACGGCTGGTCCGTAAATATCACATCATCTATCTGTTTCCAGGATATCAGGCTGAGGTCGCTTTTATCTGCACGGACATAGAGACGGATGCCGGTAAGATAATGGTTGAACGTGAAATAGTTCAGATATTCGTAGCCTTCCGAGTCGTCGAAACGGTTTGCGAACTGGTGCCCGTAGGGCTGGACATCGTAGTCATGGCCTTCAATGTCGTTGTTCCTGAATTTCAGGCTGCGTCCCGGCGCTCTCAGGTCGTAGCGGCCTTCCCTCATGTCGGTCATCATCACGTCGGTCTGCCCGTCGAGCTTGTTCGGGAAGCGGACGCATACGGCTCCGTCTATAACCCTGTATGTGTCTCCGGCTTCGATGAAACTTGCGTCCGCAGGGGCGCCGTCTTTGATAGGCACTTCATACGTCTTGGGGTACCAGCCCACCATGCGTGATACATAGCCTACGTATATGTCATCGTCAGTGCTTTCTGTCGGAGGGTCGTTGGGATCGTATGGCCAATACGGATAGGTCTGCCTCGGCTTGAAATAGATGGAGCGCAGGTGGATGTCTTCCGTGTTGTCGGGGGAGGAGAGGATGGAGGCATCCAATATCCTGGTCTGCGGGTCGTCCCATCCGGTGAAAGGCTTCATGACATAGTCTTCCTGTTTCCAGCCGGAGGTAACGGCTTCGTCGAGCTTGATGAAGTTTGCGTCGAGGGATACGATGGTGCCCTGTCCGATGATGGCTTTCGTGGCAATCCCGGGGTCTGAGCCGGATGAACCTCCGTTCATGCCCGCTACCGAGCAGGATGCGTCGATGACATCGGATGGTGCGGAAGAAGCCGGCGGCAGTCCGGCAGGCTCCTCGATGGCTGACTTGACGCATGAGGCGAGGAGGAGGGGGAGCAGTATGAGTATGAGGCTTTTTCTGTTCATTATTCTGTTGGTTTTTATGGTATGCAGATCTCTCGACTTCGCTCGAGATGACACTGTGGCGGATATTCGAGATGACACTGCCGTTATTCCATCTGGCATCTTACGGTGCGGCCGGATGACATGAAGTTGTTATTGCCGGCATTGCTGTTCTTCTGCTGTATCCTGTAAGAATTTCCGCTTACCCACCACCTTATTTCCCGGACATTAGTGCCTGCGAACGGGCAGGCGGTGGACAGCCTGTGCCCCGGATTCCAGACGAAATAACCGTTATAGTTTATGGCACCTCCGTTCGGAAACCATATACCGCTTGTAGAAACATCTCCAAATCCTCCAGCAATCCCATCCGTAAAGTGTATCCAGTTATCGTACATCGGATTAAACCAGTAAGCGAACTCTGTCTCTTCATTCGAATCGCATATATTTGCAGATTGGAATACATCGTGCTGCATCACCCTGTAGCCTGGCGGGCACGGGTCGTACATGGTCTTGGCATATGAACTGCCTGATGTTTCTTTCGACCCTACATAACCCCATAAGTCGTTTATCTGTCCGTCCGAATCCGTATAGGTGCTCTGCCAGTTGTTTACCGAGACATTGAAGAAATTCATAGGATTTCTGATGGATGACTCTATAGTCCCGGGCTGTCCCGTATACTGCTGTATTTGAGAGACCATAGTCCACTGCCCGTCTGCATCTTTTTTCATACATGGCTGGTTTTGTCTATCGGCAGAGTTGAAATTTTTCGGCTGGAAGAACGGATCCTTGCGTCCCCACTGGTAGTAAAGTCCGAGCCCGGCAAAGTATTGTTCGTTTTCCCCGTCGATGAAGCCGACAGTGCCTGCAGATGGCGGGCAGTATGTCGCTCCGAGATTCCTGTCCATGAGGGTGTAGTCTCCAAGCTGTACGGTCTGGATTTCCGGACAGAGCCACAGATGCCAGGACCAGACGATATTGTCGAACTCGTCGTAGGCCGCAAGCCCTACATTTCCGTGGGTGTTGTCATTTACGCGGATGTACAGGAGCGGCTTGCCGTTTACAAGCTGGCCTCCGTCGAGCACTGTCACCGGACAGTTGTTTTCGCAGTATTCTTCTATTTCATTGGCAGAAGGCTCGCTTGAAACAAAGTTTTGCCAGTTCTCGTTCATAAGGTCTCCCTGCCACCAGAGCACATCTACTCTTTCTATGCCGCTGATTGAAGCCCCGAGACCTGCGCTGAAATCCCTGTTCACAATGCTTACATTGCCATCCTCATCTTCAAGAGTGATGTTCAGCGTCGTCACCCCGTTGCCGCGGACAGTGGCATCGAACTCGTAGAAACCGGTCGTCGTGACGATGTACGAGTTGGCGGTCTGCTTTTCGCTGAGATCCTCCACCGTCGGGGCGGAATCCTCGAACACGCACCTTACCGGATAGGCATCCGACCGCTTTACATGGTAACGTGTCGGGTCTGCCACCAGTACATTCCGGTAGTCGTTGGCTTCAAGGGACTGCTCGTTGTACCTGAAATGATAGGATATGCCGTCGTAGTTGGCGCTGCCGTCCGGGCGCCCGTACAGATCAGGTTCGTACGGGGTGGCTGAATAGAGGAACACATAGTTCTCCGAATCTTCTCCCAGGTCGTCATTCGGCTTGACGCTCACTGTCCCTGCGTCGGAGACGATGCAGCTCGTGCACGGATAATAGATATCTATCATCCCGTCGATATTGAAATTGTAGCCGGCAAAGTACCCTGTTCCTGTCGAAGGGTCCGACACGGAGGCACCTGTCATGTTCGGGCTCGGGTCTTCCCATATCGGATTCCCGGGCACTCGGTATCCCGGCGGGCAAGGGTCGTAGATGGTCTTGACCATATCGTCCCTTATCGATACATAGCCCCAGAAATGGTCAAAATTCCCGTAGGCATTGTCCGTTTCGGACAGCCATCCGTTGCTCTGCCCTGTCCCGTCGAAATAGTAGGTCATCGGATGCTCCACGGCATCACTTACGGTAGTGGCACGGCTTTCATATACGGGATGTTCGGTGCCGTCCACCCCTTCCCACTGATTGCCGTCGATGAACGGGTCCGGGAAGAACGGGTCCTTGCGTCCCCACTGGTAGTACAGTCCGGTGTATGCTATGTTCTTGTTCAGCCAGCTGTTCCAGTCGGTCCCTGAGATGCCGTCGTAGAATCCATCCCAGGTATCGGTCACTGCCCCGAGATTGCGGTCGAGGGCTACATAGCCGTTTGAATAACCCTGGTTTATCGGCTTGTCCGTGATCCAGATATGCCAGCTCCAGATGATATTGCCGGCAGCATCGTAGGCCGCTATTTTCACGTTTCCCTTGTATTGGAGACTGAAATCAGTGTTGTCGGCCGTTCCGTCAGCATTCGTTGCCCCGGGCACCTTGAATATCACCCTGCCGTTGCTCAGTTTGTCCGATACCAGCTCGATGAGGGGTGTGGTGGCCCTTTCGCTGTCGGGTACACGTTCCCAGCTGCCGTTCACTTTCTTCATCAGCGCATCGGTGCGGACTATCCCTATATGGTCCACATTCAGATTCACTCCGTCGCGGTCGAGGGTGATGGTCTCACCGTCCCGGTCCGTAAGGCTGTTGCCCTGCTCGCCGTTACCCTTGACCGTACCGGTGAAGCAGTAGCCCCTGTTCGCGGAAGAAACTATGTAGGAATTGGCCGTGCCGTAGCGGGAAAGGTCCGTGAGCAGGTCGAAATCTTCGTCTATGATATATTCGTTGTCGTCGATTATCCAGTCCGAGGCTGAAACTTCCGCGTTGATAATGCCCTTGGAGGAAAATTTCAGGAAAATATTGTATATGTAGCCCGGCTTGAAATTCCGGGCAATGGAAACGGAGTTGCCCGATGTCTGCTTTTCGGTAACGGCCCTGATGCCGAGGACTCCGGCAACAGGTGCGCCCCCGAGGATGGTGCCGACAAGTATGTCCGACGTCGAGGCGGGGATTCCGGGATTGAGGTCTAATGAAGGGTCGTCGGCAGTCAGGATACCGTATTCATGCTGCCCGCCGTATGTGAATTCCAGTTCATCGCCCGAAGTGATGTCTTCCGGCAGGAGTATGGTGACTTCGTCCGGAAGGTTGGTCAGCGTGATGGAAGTGACGTTTCCCCATTCGGTCTTGGTATCCTCATCCACTGCATATGCGTGAATGTTGTATTTGCACAGCGCGTGGCTGAACTCCATGGCCGGAATGCCGCTTGTATAGTTTCCCTTGACGAAGTCGCTCACCATCACGTCGGTGTCGGACGTCTCGTCGATGCGGTAAGTCATGTACGGCTTTCTGTAAGTGTCGTCGGCAGGGTGTATGACACGGCCGTTATCGTGAAGCACCCAGTTCGCTCCCGGAGTCCCGTCAGTATCGTTTTGGGCCGGATACCAGCCTGCAAAGCCCGTCTCGGCAGTCTTGTTCCTGAAAAACTGGGTAGGAGTGACTGTGATATCCCTGTAGAAATTCCCGTCGTTCGAGGGCATCCTTTCCATTGTGGCCGGGAGTTCGTCCAGGTCTGCCGGGGAGTTGCCCGTATATCCGTCATCCCATCTTATCAGGGTTATCTCCGGATCGCTGTCGAAAGTGTCTCCCATGTCCATGGATGCTTTCGTGGACACGACTACGGAATTTACCTTGGCTCCGAGCTCTATCTTCATGCCGCCGTCCGGAGTCTCGAAATCTTCCCTGATACAGCCTGATGCGTACAGGAAAATGACTAATATGGACAGGATGCGTATCGTTCTCATAACTCTTTCTGTTTTCCGGCACTTGCTGCCGTGCCTGTGATGGTGTTCCCTGACGTATTGCCGCCCGAAACGGTGTCAGGAAGCAGGGTGCTTTCTATGAAATCCACCTCCTGCCATTTGGCGATTGTCCCCTGGAGCTCGGTGCTGGTATCTATGGAAAGATAGTATCTGACCTTGTGTCCCCGGCTCCAGACGGAAGGTGTGAAGTCCGCAAGGTCGAAGTCTACGTCGTAGTCTACTGTCCTGCCGTTTTCTTCGACCGAATAGGACAGGGATAGGATGATTTTTCTCTCGCCCGAGTCCAATTCTTCAGATACGGGCTGGTGCACCGTAAGGAAATTCATTACCCTGTATTTCTGGTCGTATGTAAAACGCCCGTCCTGTGTGGCGTCAGGGTCGAATTCCTCGATTTGAAGGGTAGTGCCGACGGGAGGATAGCCGTATGTCGTCATGCCTGTCTTCCTGCTGACGGTCCATCCGTTTTTCATGCCGTTCGTGCCGGCGGACTCCGTCGACGAGGCAGGATTCGTGAGGTTGTATGTGGCGGAATATACTACATTGGAGAACTGCGCCGACTTCAGGGTGACTGCCCCCATGACCGGGCTTTTCGAGATGTAGAGTTCCACGCCTGTTGTCACTCTTTCGAATTCGAGATTGACCAGGCCGGGATTGGCGCTGCTGGCGTTGGTCATGTAGGACATCAGGAAGTCGGTCCAGACATCATTTTGTGCCGTCTCCTGCTGATATGAGTCAGGCTGCGTGATGGTGACGGTCTTGCCGTTGTTGGCCACGGCGCCGTTTCCGACCATGGAGGAAATGGTGCCCCTGCCGAGACTGTATGTGTAGGCGTAGAACGAATAATCAAGGTTTCCCGAAGCCCATTCTACATCCGAACGCCATACACCGTTGCCGGTGAATTCTATCATGGTGTTGTTGAAGTCCGTCAGTCTGAGATTTTCCGTGACATATATGGGCGGAGCCAGTTCATACAGTTTTTCCGTGTCTTCTATGATGGCTTTCGTCGGATGTGCATTGAGATAGAATGCTATGCAGCCGTCCTTGTCCGTTCCTTCATCGCCGGACACCTCCGTCTTGGTGCAGGAAGATGCTGCCAGCAGCAGGGCGGATATGAAGATTCCGGCCGTCAGCATCGCGCCGCCGGCGTTTTTCCTTATTATGCAATATGTCGTTTCCCTTATCATGTCGAGCCGTATTTTTCAGTCTTCCAATACCACGTCATCCGTCACCCACGGCACTACTGTCGCGCTGATGGATATCTTCCTGTCTGTGATTTCTATGTTGTAGATGTATCTGTAGCCGGCACGCCACTGCTCGATATTGTCTTCGATGAAAAGGCTGAAATCCTTCGAGCCGTTTTCCGAAGTGGAGATATTGGCCTTGACATCCTGGAGCTGGGTGCTGTTGTGAGGCCATATCAGGATGCAGCCGTCGGTGCCGATCATGTTGTCGTTGTCTTTGTTGCTGTCAGCGAAAGCATTGTATGTCTCGTTGAAGTCGAGAGCCTCGTCAGGGGTTACTGAAAAGGCGTCTCCCGAGTTGGAGAGCTGCATGTCGTTCAGCGTCCCGTCGTGCATGATGACAACGCTGCCCTTGTTCAGCATGTTATAGACGTACAGACTGTTGAAAGTCACGTCCTCGCCGGGGATGAGATTGGTGATGTTGAACTGTACCGCCGCAAACAGATGCTGCATTTCAAGCTCCACCGGCCTGTACGGGTCAGTCTCGTCCATGCTGCGGGAATTCACCGCATAGCAGAAGTCGAACTGTTTGGATTTGCTGAGCGTCCAGTTCTTGATGGTGAGGGTCGAAAGGCGGGGATTGTAGGTGAGGCCGTCGTTGTCCGAGGTTTCATTGTCCGATTTTGCAGATTCGTTGACTTTCAGGCAGTCTGTCAGGCAGATGTTCCGCACGCCGTTGTTGTATTGCCAGGTATAGGCTGAGAAAAAGTGCGTGCCCGAAACTGTCCAGTAATAGTCCTTTCCCACGAAGTTCCATAGGGAGACAGTACCGTCGGACTCTATGACAGGGCGGTATTCAGCGATTTGGTCGTCGATATAGGTCTCGATATGGGCCTCCTTGTCTTCCCCATCCACGCTCCAGATATCCTCATGGGTGGTGAACATGTCGTTGACCTTGATCTGCGTCCCTTCGATGTTGAAATTGTCGGGAGTGAGCAGCCCCTTTGTCATGGCGCTGGCCGAAGGGGAGAAGTTCATCCGAGGGATGGAATTGTCCGGAACGCCGGCATCCCCGGAGGAAATGTCGGTTTTGGTGCAGGAGAGTACGGATGCTGCCGCAATGACGACAGCCATGGCATTGCGCCGGATCCGCGATCCGCCGCATCTGTAATTTTTTTCTGTATTTCCTGCAATATGTTTCATACTTTTACTTCAGTTCGACAAATTTATGTTGAACATAACCAGGGAATTCCGTTATTCCGCTCCGCTGCTGATACCGGGCGAATGCTTGACTATGCCTTCGGTCAACGTCAGCGTGTATGTATAGTGGCGTCCCGGCTCCCATTCGGCCTTGAGTTCGTCCGTCCAGTTTTCCTGTCCTGTCAGCCAGTGGCTGTCGGCGGACTGGAACGAATACACTACCTTGACCCTCGGATGCGACTGCTGCGGGATGATTTCCAGCGTGTCTCCGACAAATACCGGATCCCTGCCGACATCCACGGTCTTGCCGTCAACGGAACTGTCGAATGCCACGAGATCCGACGGCTCTCCGGATACCGTCCACTGCGGGTCTGCCGAGGAGTCGAAACTGCCTTTACAGTAGACTCCGCTCAGGATGATTTTCTCAAGTTTGACATTTGTCACCTGATTCAGTCCGTTGTCAATCCTGAAATCGATTTTGGCGGAAGCCAGCCTGAAAGCCATGTGTACTGCGCCCTTGTCTCCGGTCAGCATTCCGGTAGGCTCCGCGATGTAAAGTCCCTGCGCATCCTCCTTGACGGAAAGGTCGTAATCCTCTATGACCATCCTGCCTCCGGTCTCCATCTTCATCTGATGCTCATAGGGAGCGAAGCCGTAGAAGCGCAGCGCAGTCCCTTCCGGCCATTCGCGAGATGATGCCGTGGTCCAGCTTTCCCCGTTGAAAGAGACTTCTTCCCTGTCGATGTAGGTTTGTCCGTCTTCAGTCACCGCCCAGACTCCGAGACTCATGTTTTCGGGGAATGCGGAAAGGGTTACAGCCCTCACCTCAGCCCCGACGACAGGCTCGAATGTTATGACTCCATGCCCGCCGTCCGGCTTCACGGAAGACAGGCAGGAGGTGAACATCGCCATTCCTGCGAGGGGGATGAGTATGTGGCTGAGGGGTTTCATTGATTGCTATTCGACTGTTGTTACACTCGGGACTTCTATCCAAGTAACAACGGTAGGCTGTATTTCAATCTCGTCGGCAGTAAATACTATCTGATAGGTATAATATCTTGTGTATATCCACTTATCAGAAACATTATTTGTATCTGCACCGCCTGTTAACTGGGCCGTATATTTCTGGGCTACGCTTTCGGTAGCGGTAGCATAAGGTTTCTGAGTGTATTCAATTTCGATAATTGATGTTTCCTGAGGAATGACAAGGACATCTGCAATCTGGAATGACTGATCTGTAGGAAGGACTTTTGTCGAATTGTATAGTTCGATGTCTTTTATGTTATTGTCGGACAAGTCCCAGGTTGGAGCCTGACCTGAAGCAGTGGACATAGTACCTTGCATCCTGACATTCTTGAGGGTAACTTTGGTTATCGAGAATAGATTTTCAAGTCCGCTGCCTGCCTGAAGAACGAAGCGGAGGCGGGACAGGGCATGGTTGAAAGTGACGGCAGGAGTCGAACTTTGGGCGTTGTAAGAACTTGGTGTGATATCGAACCACATAAGGTCAATCATCCTGTTATCATAGTCGTCAACAGTAGGCGTCTGGGCCGTACCGTCGACATAATGATAGTCTCCCTGTACAAAATCGGTGATTTTCATGCTCGGCGCTACCTTGTCGAACGAGTATGTTACGGTACCTGTCGTTCCCGCAGGACTATAGCCGGCAAAATAAAGCGATCCTGTTTTAGGCCAGTAATACGATGGATTTCCATGCCATATTCCGTCACCTTTGTATGTGAATTTTACACCTGACAGGTAGGTGGTGAAGTTGCCTCCATCGCTTGCATAGGCTGTTCCAGCCTCAGACGTAGTGTGAACTGCAAATACTCCGAAATCTTCGCTTGTCGGATAATTCGTACCTGTAATAGGCCCGTATTGTGCCTTGGTAGTAGAGTAGTTGACCGGAGAAAGTCCGATTTCCGCATCATTGCCGTCATAAACGACTTCTGATTTTGTGCAGGCTGCCATTGCTGTAACGGCTGCTGCAATGAATAATACTTTTTTCATTTGTTTACAGTTGTTATTTTATCTTGTATTTTCCTATATCTTTTGTCTTTTCCATTTCCCGCCGCGGACATGCAGTGTTGTCTTTTCATATAATATCTCATCCTTCTTTCGTTTTATATATGTCATATGCTTTCTCCCGACACAGTTCCCGGCCTTTCTTCCCATTTCACAACGGCAGGGTCGATGTAAATCTTATGCAGGGTAAACGTGATGTCGTATATGTAATGCTTGCCTATTTCCCATC
>CALUQC010000142.1 GCA_944322805.1 uncultured Bacteroidales bacterium
CGGTAGGCTTCATAAGAAAACTTCCGACACAGTTAGTGGAGGCATTCAAAAGCACACTGGACGAAGTCCGTGAAGCCGATATTCTCATGCATGTGGTAGATATATCCCATCCCAATTTCGAGGATCACATCAGGGTCGTAGAGGAAACCCTCAGGGACATAAAGGCCATAAATAAGCCGATTTTCGTCGTTTTCAACAAAATCGATGCATACAGATACGAAGAATACGATGAGTTCTCCCTGGAGCCTAAAAAGAGCATAAATTACACATTGGAGGAGTTCAAGAACAGCTGGATAGCAAAAGAGAACACCCCGTGCATCTTCATATCGGCCAAGCAGAGGATAGGCATAGACAAACTGCGCTCCGACCTTTACAAAATGGTGGCGGAAATCCATGCCGGACGATATCCGTTTGACAATTTCCTGTGGTGAGACACGCTTCCGTAAAACAGACTATCCGTGATGAGCGGCATCTGTCAAAAGTTCTCCGACAGCCTGGTCCTTATATCCCCTCGATAACGGAAGTACAGCACCGCCTGTGACGTAAACACTGTCACCCCTGACTTCATTTACGGACTCACGCCTCACGAGATAAGACCTGTGAATCCTTACGAAATGTTTGCCCAAAAGGTTCTCCCACTGCGAAATGGGAGTTCTGTTTCTGTACCGTTTTCCATCGCTGCCGACTACAAAAGTCTGTGTGTCGTTGGATTCAACATAAATTATGTCACGCTTTGCCAGTGATATCCTGTGTCTTTCTGAAACAAAGGTCACTTTACTGTCTTCCGACGGGTATTTTCTGTCAAGCCACCTCCAGATAAAGAAATTGCCTGCCGCAAAAGCCGATATCAGCACCATGATGAAGACAGGATTGACAAGTATTCCAGGCAAGTCGAAATAGTCAATCCCTACAGAAGTAAAATCATTTCTCATCTCAAGAATGACGAAATGCGCTGAAAGTATAAGAAAAATCTCGGCCACTATAGTACCTGACATCGCAAATATAATATCCCTTACGCTCCCCTGACGGGAAATTCTCTCAGGAAAATAAATCGAGAAAAAAACTCCGGGCAGAAAAACGGCGCCGATGAAAAGGGACTCGGAAAACGTATATCCGAGACTCAGGACAATCAGCGAAATAAGCAACACGGCAAGTGCCCAGTACGTAATTATTATAACCTTTTTCATGTGGAACATTCAAAACAGTTTCTATGTAAAATTAAGAAAAAAAAACGCCGTAAAACAGAAGAAAGACATTAACCACGGGTAAACAGCGGGATATGACACTTAAACATGGGGATTCAAATTTGCCATAGAAACAGAAAGCAGGTAACTTGCGGAAAACTTTAACACCGAGAGTCATGTTCAAATTTTTTATGGCAGGAGGACCGGTATTTATGGCAATACTGACTGCCGTCCTCGCACTAATGTTCTTTGCAGCCTGGAAAGCCCCGCGCTGGGTAAAGGAAACAGGCATATTCGCTTTGGTATTCGGAGTATTCTCTACATTTCTCGGCATCATTCAGATGCTCGGTGCTGTACAGCAGGTCGGGGATATCGGAACAGCTGTACTATGCGGAGGAATAAAAGTCACCCTAATTCCTACCGTATATGGAATGATAATATACATGATTTCCCTGATTATAAGAATAGCGGAAAAACCGAGAATATGAAAAAAGATGTTGCCTGAAAAGGACTTATCATGCAAAACATGAAATTCATCCTTTTCAGGCAATATTAACGTCAGTTCGACGAATTTATGTTGCTCAGGACTAAGGAATTCGTCGAACAGTCGTTAAGGATTTCTTCGAAATCCAATTTTCTTAAACCCCAGTCGCTGTGGCGACAGCCCCTTTTCAAGGGGCGCCACCCCCTACCGCCCCCTCGCCGGGGGCCCGTCGCAGGACTTACGTCCTGCTCCTCAGCGGAAGTTCGATGATTTTCATTGAATTAAAATTCATCGAACTCACGTTAAATTAAATTTCCTTTTCTACCTACCTGAGATCGGTAATGATGTAGTCTGAATCAAGGGAGGAAATATCGGGAACGAATCGCTCCGGAGATGAAAGGGCGGAAAAAGAAAAGGACGGAATCGTGAAACGGACCACGGCTCCGTCTTTCGTTTTGAACGCCGCACCGGTCAGCCGGCTGCCGTCGGAAGCCAGAACGATTTCCATTTCGGTCATTCCGGTATCGGCAGCGGGCATAAGAGTGTACGATACGTCCCCCGAGGATGTCACGGCTGACGACTTTACAGAAAAGACCTTGTCGAAATTCCCCAGCAGCGCTGCGGGATTCATGACAAAAGACGCGGATTCAGGGCTGCAAGCCTCGATTACGACTTCACGGGCCGCCCTGTCTACTGTCCATATGGAATTGCCGTCACAGAATATTTCAAGCCCGTTCCCGTCTACCGCATACGCATCGCCCTGCATTGTCACCGTCCCGCTGCCCGTAACCACGGTACGTCCGTCATCCATGGCATATTCATAGCTGAAATCAGCAGACATTGACGACAGGGAAGCCACGAATTTTTCCAGGGCGGTATCTGTACCGCCGGAAGGCATGGAAAACAGCATTGTGCCGGCAAGGCACACCATGACCGCAAAGCCTGCGGCCCTGCGCAAATATCCTGTATGATTTTTTTCCGCCATGATTTGGAAACAGCTTCTGAAAGAACATCTTTCCCGTATCATCCCATGAAGGATTGCAGTATCGGCTCCAGCTCCGCATAATCCTTTACGAGTACCTGACGAGGTTTCGAGCCTTCCTGCGGCCCGACTATCCCGGCGGCTTCGAGCTGGTCCATTATCTTGCCGGCCCGCGCATATCCCAGGCCCAGTTTACGCTGCAAATCGGAAGTGGAGCCTTTCTGCGTCGACACAACCAGCCTGGCAGCCTCCTCGAACATGGTATCCAGATTCTGCATGTCTATCATTCCGCCTCCGGCTCCTTCTTCGGCCGAATTGACTGGAGGCAGATAATAAGGGGTGTTGTAGCATTTCCTGTAACCGGTCTGGTCGCCTATGAATTTGGTCACCGCATTTATCTCCTTCATGCTGATAAGGGCGCACTGTATGCGCTCGCACTCGATACCGGTATAGTACAGCATGTCGCCCTTTCCTATCAGACGGTCCGCTCCAGGAGAATCTATGATAGTGGATGAATCGACCCTGTTTGCGACCCTGAATGCTATCCTCGTAGGGAAATTGGCCTTGATAAGACCAGTAATCACATCCACTGACGGTCTCTGTGTGGCGATGATTACATGAATGCCGGCAGCCCTTCCCTTCTGGGCGAGACGGATGATGGATGTCATGATGCTTTTGGCGACATTCTTTGAGTTCCCGCCGATTCCGCTCGTCATGATAAGGTCGGCATACTCGTCTATGACAACCACGATGTACGGCATGTAATGATGGCCGTCCGTCGGAAGGAGATGCCTGTCACGGTACTTTTCATTGTACAGCTTCACGTCATTCACCACTGCCTTGCTGAAAAGCAGATATCTGTTGTCCATCTCGATGCACAGGGAGCGCAGTACCTGTTCTGCCTGCTCGGGATTCTTTACTATTGCCTTTTCCGCTTCCTCCTTCTCGTCCGCGGCCTCCGGCAGGACGGCGAGATAATGTTTCAAAAGCCTGGCATACGGAGTGAACTCCACCATCTTCGGATCTATGAACACGAATTTCAGCTCTGAAGGATGTTTGGCGTAAAGCAGCGAAGTCACGATAACGTTGAGTCCCACCGATTTTCCCTGCTTGGTAGCTCCGGCCACAAGCAGATGCGGGGTGTCCGTCAGATCGAAAACCTTTATTTTCTGTGTAATGGTATATCCGATGGCTACAGGAAGTTCAGCCTTGCTGTTCCTGAACGCGTCATCGTTCAGCATGGACTTCAAAGGCACTATGGAAGCCCTGTCGTTGGCCACTTCTATACCTACGGAATCGGACAGCGGCACTACGCGCACTCCTTTGGTATTCAAGGACATCGCGATATCCTGTTCCAAACTCTTGATGGCTGATATCTTGACACCGGGAGCCGGAACCACCTTGTAAAGGGTGACTGTCGGACCTACGCAGGCGGTGACCCTTTCCACCTGAATCTTGTAGCTCAGCAGAGTAGCCCTGATCTTGTTGTTGTTGCGTTCAAGCTCCTCCGAAGCCACCTCATGACGTCCGGACGCATAGTCGTCCAAAAGATCGAGCGGCGGAAACTCGAACTTCTCCAGATCTTCCCTGACATCTATCCTCGGCAGGTCCTTTACTACTTTTGAAGAAAATCCGTCCCCCGTCACTATTTCGAGCCCGGAATCTTCCTGCCCGGAAGCGTCATTGCCGCCATCATGCAGAGGACCGGGCTGTTCATCTTCCGCCCCGGGACCGGCCTCCTTTTCCTCCATGGCAGGGATTTCCTCAGGAACGATGTCCCGGGGAGCATTCCATGCAGGCTCTTCCATACCTCCATTCATGTCTGCGACCTCTCCTGCAGCATTCTCTAAGGGTCCTGCTTCGGATTCGGATCCGGACGTTTCCGGCGAAGGCATCTCATCCCCGTCGGAAATATCCTTCCGGCGCCTTGTAACAGGAGAGGAAAGCCATGCCGAGAATTTCCCGCTTGCGCTGAGAAGCCACAGCACCATAAATATCAGCAGTATGATGAATGTGACTATGCTTCCGGTCAGATTGACAAGGCCCGAGACGACGACTTCCCCGCAATCGCCTCCGAGACCGCCTCCGAATGCCGTCCTGCAGCCGAATACATCGGAAAAGAATGCAAGAATCAGTGAAAATACGAATGCGCCTGCCAACGACACGGCGACAGTGCGCAGCCATCCGCGGCCCGGCTTGTCGGACAACATGCGCCATGCAAGACTCCCGAACAGGTACACTATGGCGAAACTTCCCAGTCCGAAACAGCCGGAACACAGGAACAAAGCCCAGCGGTATCCTAATTTCCCGGCAAGATTGCCTACTTTCACATCCCTGTCCAGCATGTCCGGGTCAGACAGAAGACTGTAATCCGCTTTCCAGGTAAACAGATACGACATCAGGGCAAGGAACGTGAAAACCGCCAGCGCCCCCATGACGAGTCCGCCCACCTTTTTCAGGATACGGACCGTTCCCTCGTCCATATCCGCAAAAAAAGCCGCGAGACTTTTCCTCTCCTTTTTCCTGCGCTCTTTGGATATTTCCTGCTTCCTTTTCTGCATTGCCGGACTATTTCCTGTTGTTTTTCATCTTGTTGTTCTTCATCCGCATCATGTTCCTGGATTTCTGAGGATTTACTCCAGGGCGGCTGAATACGTATTCGGACGGGATTTTCGAGAGGTGCATGCCCTCCGGTACACTGATACGGCCGCCCGACAGTTTCACTATGTCACTGAAAATCGTCTCATCGGAAACGCTGTCCTTGTTCCAGATCAGGTACTGCTGGCGCATATACATCGCTATTGTCCGGATCATGGCGTTTTTCACCTCGCCATCTTCCTTTTCAGCGATAAGTCCGATCATGTTTTCTATGTTGCGTCCGTAATGCGCGATTTTCACCGGCCTGTTCCTGTAGGGGATTTCCACTGGAGCAGTGAAAAGCTCCTCCGGCTTGGGTGCGGGATATGGGGAATCCACATCAAGGTCGAAGCCTGAAATGATGTACATGTGGTCCCACAGCTTGTGCTCGTAGTCTTCCTGGAGGTGGACCTGCGGATTGACAGTCTCCATGACCCCGATTACCGCCCTTGCCTGCCTGTTCCTTTCTTCCCTGTCCGGAATCGATTTTACGTATTCTATCATTTTCTGGACATTGCGTCCGTACTCAGGCAGCTGAAGCCTGCGTTTCTGTGTGTTGTATGTCAGCGGCACCCTGACATCCCTGTTATCTTCATCCATATCAAATATTTTTTCATTCCGTCAAATATTTGCAAATATACGAAGAAGCCGAGAGCAATGCAAATGCGAAAGCATTTTGACTGTTCCATCCCGCGACAGACAGAAGACTTCATGTCTTATGGATGTTGCGGGATGGAACAGGCACACAAGCCGCAGGCTTGCATTGCCGAGGCGCAACAGTATATGTGGACGCGAAGCGGACAAATATCGAAGAAGCCGAGAGCAGAGCAAATTTATTTGGTATGCCGAGGCGCCACAGTATAAATAGCCGCCAGGCTAAATATCGAAGAAGCCGAGGTCTCTTGCATTGCCGGGAATTTTATTTCCGCTTCCGTCCGGACATTGTCCGGTCCAGCCCTAAGGAAGACAGGTCGAAACGGAGAGAAACCGTCTGCTGCCAGCCGGAAAAACCTTCGTTGAAATGGAAGGATGCGCCCACGCGCAATGCAAGAAACGAAGCTATGCGAGGCTCATAGTAAATGTCCATACGATCGTAGAAGCCGGGTCCGTCATGCTCCTCCGAGACACGGTAAAAAGGCTCTCCGAAATAAAGGCTGTTTCCGTATTTGATGCCGGAAGCATCCGACGAATCATAATACGGCATCATGTCCGTCCCGTAGAACAGCCTGTTTTCTATGCATACATTCCAGTTGCCAAGCACTGTATGCAGTTCCGCTCCGTGCGGGAACACGTACTTCCCGACATTGCGTCTGTCGTTCTGGCAGGACTGCATCCACCCGAGATCTATCCGGAATGACTGCAAGCCGGTGTACGCGGAAAGGTCCACCCCGGCATAGGGATTCACAAGGATATTGTCCACCACACCCCAAACGTTTTCGCATCCGGCATAATGATACAGATATCCTGAATATCCCATCAACACCGGTCCCGCCACGCGGGCTTCCCCGCTGCTGAATATCATGAAACGTTCGCGTCTGGCCTGCCCGTACTGCCCCATCCAGTCGCACCCTACCTCATATGCTGCATTCGGCCTCCGGAATTCCAGAAGCAGCCCCTCGATATTGTTGTCATAAAATTTCAGGGAATCCGAAAAGAAAGCAGGTGAATACCTGCCGGACATCTCGCTGCGCGGAAAAATACCGGCGGTCAGAGTCATGTCCGTCCTCCGGAAAGACGTTTCCCATCTGTAATAGAATATTATTTCCCGGAACAGGTCCCAGTTGGAAAGCGACGGCGAGGTCTCCCCTGCCGGCAAAGCAGCTTCCGGATCCGCACCTTGCGGGAGAGATGCTTCCGCCCTGACCGGCGAAGCCCCGAAATCCTTCATGATATCGATACCGAGCATCAGTCTGTGCTCTCCGGCAGCCCTTATGCCCATACCGACAGACGGGGTAAGGCGGGCTCCCAGGATAGTCATCGAAGGGGAATAACTGCTCCGGTCGTACTCACGGTTATCGAAACGGAATTCGAAATCCACGTCATAGACGAAGCGCGGCCTTGCGCCCGATTTCCCGTTTCCGGAAACGGAGGCATCCGGCTGCACCCGGTCCCGGGCTCCCGCCCCCAACGAAACAGCCAGCGCCAAAATCACCAATAACGCAAATTTTTTCATTTTCCATTCCCGCATGAAATTTCAAATTTAATATTTGGAAAGCATTCGGCAAAATTCTTTTACCGGCTGTCGCGATTTTGACTATTTTTGCGGAAAGGGTTCAAGACAATAAAACATACCGGAATGATGAAGTTGCAGACGCCCGTAGAAATCAGGAGCGGGAAAATACGGATAGGGATTCAGGAAAAAATCATGGTGTTGGGAAGCTGCTTCGCAGACAATGTCGGACTGAAAATGAAAGAATGCGGGATGGATGTCTGCGTAAATCCGTTCGGAACGCTTTACAATCCCGCATCCATAGCCGATGCCGTGCGCAGGATGGAATCCGGGAGGCCTTTTACAACAGAGGAATGCAGGATGATGGGAAGCGGGGCGGACATGGTATGCTCGTTCAGCCACCATACGTCTTTCGCGAGGAAAACGGCAGGGGAGTTCCTGGAAAACGCCAATGCGGCATTTTCGCAGGCATGCACCTTCTTCAGGGAATGCAGGAAACTGATCGTCACGCTTGGCACGGTATGGTGCTACCGTCACATGGAGGACGACAGGATAGTGTCGAACTGTCTCAAGCGCGATGCCGGGGAATTCGAGAGGCTCCGGCTGGACCTGGACCGGACTGTCGGACTGCTGTCTGAAATCGCGGGCGACGGCGGCAGGGAGATAATATTCACGGTAAGCCCCATCCGGCACATGAGGGACGGAGCGCACGAAAACCAGCTCAGCAAGAGTACGTTGCTCCTGGCCGTAGATAGAATATGCCGGGAATACGGCTTCTGCGAATATTTCCCGGCATATGAAATAGTGATGGACGAACTGAGGGACTACCGTTTTTATGCCGAAGACATGCTGCATCCTTCGGCACAGACGGTGAACTATATATGGGAACGTTTCCAGGAGGCGGCGATAACGGCTTCCGACAGGGAAAAACTCCGGCTGTCGGAACGGATGTACCGCAGGTCACAGCACCGTCCGATATTGGGAAAACTATAGAGACCAGCCCGAGACATGCTCCTGGATATTCCACAGTCTGGCATACAGTCCTCCGGACTGCATCAGCGTTTCATGCGTGCCCGCTTCGCTTATCCGTCCGTTGTCCATAACGATTATATGGTCGGCCCCGCTGATGGTTTTGAGCCTGTGCGCTATGACTATGACGGTCCGGCCCTTGACAAGCGTGTCTATGGCTTTCTGCACCTCCACCTCATTCTCGGGGTCAAGTGACGCGGTAGCCTCGTCAAGCAGGATTATACGCGCGTCCTTCAGTATGGCCCTGGCTATGGATATGCGCTGTTTTTCCCCTCCGGACAGGGTGCAGCCGCCCTCACCCACCATCGTGTCGTATCCTTGAGGCAGCCGCATGATGAAGTCATGGCAGCAGGCTTTTCTGGCTGCTGATATGATTTCCTCCTCCGTCGCATCCGTCCTGCCGAAACGAATGTTGTTGCGTATCGTGTCCTGAAACAGATAGACATCCTGGAATACCATGGTAATATGGCTCATAAGTTTTTCGGGATTTATTTCATCCATCGGAACTCCATTGAAAAATATCCGGCCCTTCCGTGGGTCGTAAAAACGGGCGCAGAGTTTCATCACCGTACTTTTCCCGCTTCCGGATGGGCCGACGAGAGCCGTAAGTGAATTTTCAGGGAAATCCATCGAGACATCCTGCAGCACTTCCTTGTCCTGATAGGCGAACGATACGTGCTCAAACCTGATGCCGCCCGCTTCCGGAGATTGCCGCTCCCCTTTCATTTCAGGCTCATTCATCAATGTGAGGATACGGCCTCCGGCAATGGAGAAATAGCGGAACTCGGCAAAATTGGTTAGTGCGGAAGTCAACGGATCAAATACACGCGAGCCTACCACGAGGAACAAGACGAATACAAGCAGGGAAAGTTCGCCTCCCAGCATAAGGTAAGTGCCGCACAGGACCATCAGAGTCAGCCCGGCGCGTGCCAGCGTGATGCTTAGCAGGACAAAAGGGCCTAACAGGGCTTCCTGACGGATACAGGCGCGGCGAAGTCCGGCAAAGGCATCGCGCAGCCTGACGAAACGTTCGCCCAGAAGGTTGTAGGCTTTCATCACCCTGATGCCCTGCAGATATTCCTCCAGCCTGTTGCCGGCATTTATTTTCGCATGGATTTGCCTGCCGCCCAGATTTTTCTGCACGCTTGTACTCGCCCACAGGACGCACATGGCAAGCGGAAGCGCGGCAAACATGCTGACCGCCATTCTCCAGTCTATCCAAACCAGCGAAACGAAGGCCAGCACGGGCATGACCACCGCTCCCATCAGTTGGGGCAGATGGTGTGAAATGCCGGTTTCCGCCATCATGAAGTCCGTAATAAGCATGGATGACAAATCTCCGGGGTCGCGTCTCGACAGGAAGCCCAGAGGAAGTTTCCTCAGATGCTCTGCCAAAGAAAGCCGCCCTGAAGCGCTCATTTCGTATGCTCCCCTGAAATTTGCGCGGTAAGATGCCCTTTCCGCCAAGGCCATGACCAGCATGTAAGCTGCCATGATACCGGATATTTGCCACAGTCGGGCAGTATCGAGAGGCTGTCCGCTCCCGTCAAAAGCGCTGAAGATGATGCGGACCGCTTCTATGGAGAGACAGAACGGCACGATATTGACCAAGTTGGCGAGCATGGTATAACCAACAGGCCGGTAAAGCCGTTCGGTATGTCCTATTGTAATGTTTCTGATTGCATTCATATCCTGTTCTCCTTTCAGTTTTTGTTCAACGTCCAGCGGGAAGCGTTCGTATATGCATCCCACATGTTCCTGTAAACGCCTTCCGAGGCGGACAGCTGTTCGTGTTTTCCGCATTGTACAATCCTGCCCTCCTTCATGACGACAATCCTGTCCGCGGAAACTACGGAAGACAGGCGGTGCGCTATCACGATAACCGTCTTCCCCTTTATAAGGGATTTCAGGGCCATCTGCATCCTGTACTCGTTTTCCGGATCTGCGAAAGCCGTAGCCTCGTCCAGGACCAGTATCGGGGCATTCTTGAGTATGGCACGCGCCACGCAAATCCGTTGCGCTTCTCCGCCTGAAAGGAATACGCCCTTGTCTCCTATCTTCGTGTCATAACCTTGCGGCAGTTTTTCGATGAAGTCATGGCACTGGGCGGCCCTGGCTGCGGCCATCACCGTTTCCCTTGTAGCGGAAGCCGAGCCGACGGCGATATTTTCATACAACGTGTCATAAAACAGGAAAGTATCCTGGAATACGAAAGACACCATGTCCATCAGCTTCGCCGCAGCTATCTGCCGGATATTCACTCCGCCTATGAGTATTTCCCCCTGCTCCACATCCCAGAAGCGCGGTATCAGGTTGGCAACTGTTGATTTCCCGCTTCCGGACGGACCGACGAGAGCCGTGATCTCTCCTTGAGGCGCCACAAAACTCACATCTTGCAAGGCTGCCGTACGCGTTCCCTGCTCCGTATTTTCGTAGGCGAAAGACACATGGCGGAATTCCACATCGCAGGAGTCCGGAATCTGCGGATGTTCAGGCTCAGGCAGCGGCTCTTTTTCCAATATGCGGTCGATACGGCTTACACCCTCATCTATGTCCCGCGTATTGCCTCCGAGGAAAGTCAATTTGTAAACCGGAGAAGCCATGCCGGGCCCCATGATGATAAAGAACAGCCATACCGCAGCCAGAGACAATGACTGGGGGCTGGCCTGCATCAGCAAAATGCCCATTGGAAGTATGAACGTCACCATCGAATTCAGCAAGACCGTAAATGCTACCATACCGTTCTGATACGTGTCACAGCACTTCAGCGCAAAGGTCTTGTATGCCTGTATCTCTGCATTGAACCGGCGGAACGAGCGGACACTCTGCCCGAAAATCTTGACGACGGGCATTCCCCTCACATACTGTACGGCGGATGCGCTCATTTTTTCCTGAGCGTCATAATAAATCCCCATGAATTCCCTCGCCCTTTTCCCCATGAAATTGGAGAATTGAAGGAACAGGCTGACCGCCACAACTGCCAGGCACACGACCGTAAGCCATACATCCAACGAGAAAAAGATGACAAGCATCACCACTACGGTTGCTCCCACATTCACCATATCCGGGATGGTGTGGGCGATGAATCCTTCTATCTTTTCGATATTCTGATCCATCGTTTTCTTGATGGCGCCGGTGGAGGTGTTGCTCAGATACCCTAAAGGAAGCCTGCCAATATGTTCGGACAGGCGGACGCGCAGCCCGTACAGAATGCGGAATGCGGCGACATGGGAAGACATCAGGGAGGCATACAGCAGTACCAGTCCGCCGGCAAGACCTCCAAGCGCAATCCATCCCCAGCGGATTATGTCCGCCCCGTCCGCCAGGGCCGGACTGCTTCCATGCGTCAGCAATTCCTTCAAAATTTCATAAACCGCCCAATAGGGCACGAGCATGCAAACAGCGCTGCCCGCCGACAGTATTCCTGCCAGTATAAGCAGCCCTTTTCTTTGCCCCGCTATCTCAAACAGGCGGGACAGGCCTTTTTTCTTTTTCTGTTTATCCATTGTAACAAAAATTATTTGAAACTGCATTTTCTATCATCATGCACCCGGCCTGCATTTGATCTCATATCCAAGCAATGAACCTCCGTGGCGGCTCATCATTGTGCCGCACACGTCAAACCACAACTCTCCGCCACCGAAACGGCTCGCCACGTGATGCAGAAAGTCTTTTACCTGCTTCTCGTAAAAATACATCAGCACTCCTTCCACGATGAAGATAAATTCCGCATCGGGATGTTTCCGGCGCAGGTCGTCCATCCAGCCTGTTTCCAGCAAGGATGCCGAGATATAGACATTGCCGGGCTGTTCCGGCATCAACTCCCGGCGCAGCGCAATGACCTCCGGCAAGTCCATGTCATAAAAGACTGCTTTCTGACCTCCGATACGCTGGAAACGGGTATCCAATCCGCAGCCCACATTTACGACTACCGGACGGGGATGTGTGTCGATGAACTGCTTTACGGCACGGTCGAAATACCAGCCGCGTACCACACAGCCCACTTCGCTCAGCTTTGCCCCGTCGAATTGGGAGTAATCGTATTCCAGACTGTCTGCCAACCGTTCCGCCGCCTTGTCATACAGGATGGGACTGTTCCGGCGGCTTTCTTTGGCTCTCATGTATAGCGGAATGAGCAGGGTTTCCGCTACAATGTTCTTAAACTCTTGTTTCATCTTTATTCTATTTTAATAGTGAACGATATTCAGATTTGTTCATAAAAAAAGGAGGAAACCTCCGTGAAGATTTCCTCCCTGCCAGCCGTCCTAATGCGGCTGATTGCTTGTATGTACGTTGTCTGTCTCTCATATCTTGATAATTGCCCTCCAGCCTTGAATTTCAAACAGAATATAGTCGTGCAAGATGGTTTCCATTTCCTGCCGGGGTACGGAATGCATCAGCAGTTCCTCAAACAAAGTAAACATCCATACCGTATGCAGGTGGATGATGAAATCGGACACCGCCGTATTGATTTCGGGATGCTTCCGCTGCATGGCCGCAAACCACGCCTTAACCACCTCAGTAGAACGGTCGGTGTAATTTTCCCGGAAACGTTCCAACGATGAACCTTGTGCGCGGAATAACAGAATCTCCATCAACCCGCGATGCTTGGTA
>CALUQC010000143.1 GCA_944322805.1 uncultured Bacteroidales bacterium
CAGCCCCTTTTCAAGGGGCGCCACCCCCATTCGCCCCCTCGCCGGGGGCCCGTCGCAGGACTACGTCCTGCTCCTCAGCGGAAGTTCGATGATTTTCAATAAATTAAAATTCATCGAACTCACGTTAGCTTATTGCGTGAAAACAAAAGGTTTGCGGCACCGTTGCGCCCGCACAGGGAGGGCCCCACGAAGTGGGAGGGGTGCCGCAAACCTTTTGTTTTCACGCACGAAAAATAACTAAGCCTGCTTGTCAATATGAACATCCAGCTGCGGGAACGGAAACTGTATCCCATTTTCCGGCACCTTGTTGTATATCACCTCATTTATGTCATACAGCACAGACCAGTAGTCCTCGCTTTTCACCCAGGCTCTCATGACGAACTGCACGCTGCTGTCCCTCAGCGCATTGAGTGCGATTGTGGGATTTGCCGGAGCCGCAGGAGCATAAACTATCCTTTTATCGTTGTCCAATATGGATTTCAGGATGGCCTTCATCTTTTCGGAGGATGCCCCGTATTCCACGTCGACGAGCCATTCCGCACGCCGGTACATGTTCTGGGAATAATTGTTTATGGTCCCGTTTGAAAGGGAGCCGTTCGGGATGATGATGATGCGGTTGTCCGTAGTCGTGATTTTGGTGCTGACGATGGATACGTCGGTGACGGTACCGCTGTATCCCTGGGCCTCGATGAAATCACCTGCCTTGAACGGTTTGAACACGAGCAGCATGATGCCGCCGGCGAAATTCTGCACTGTTCCGCTCAATGCCATACCGATGGCCATACCTCCGGCAGCCAGCAGTGCGGCGATGGACGTGGTGTTGATACCGAGTGCACTGATGGTAAATATCACCAGAAAGACGGTCAGGGTTATGCTCGCCAGACTTTCGACAAAGGAAGCGATGGAATGCTCTGTCTTCCTCCGGACGAATATGTTGTGAATGATTTTCTTTATCTTCCTGATGAGCCAGGCGCCTACGAGGTAGATCACCAGGGCTGCAAGGACTTTCAGTCCGAAGGCAATGGCCTTGTCCAGGAATTCCGAAAACAACTGGTCGGCCGGGGTGGAAGCGATCTTTTCTACGAATTCCGCAGTCGCTTTCTGCAGATTCAACGTATCGGCGGCAGTTTCAGCGGCAGCTGCCTGTAAAAAACCTGTCAACATATCCGTAAATGTTTAGAATGTATCCTGTAAATATCACACCGTTCATTTGAACAGTCCGGCCGCTTTTTCCATGATTTCCTCTGCCGGCAGGGCAGGATCGAGTACGAGATCAGGCGTGGCGTAAACCACCTTCTTGTGGCTTTTTGCAAGGTTTTCCCCGCCGCCCGTGATATTGAGCATTATCACTTCGTCATGTTTCACGGTACCTTCTTCCACGGCCTTGTGCAGGCTCGCCACTGCGACGGAAGCCGCGGAATAGATGTCAACGCCTTCCAGTTCCAGGAATTTCTCTTTCCAGAAATCCAGTTCTCCGTTGCTTATCATGTACATGTCTCCTCCGGCATCGGACAGTGCGTCAAAAACGCCTCCGGCGAGAGAATAAGGCGGCTTCCTGTTGGAAAGCACCTTGGCTTCTATGACGGATGCCTGCTCTCTGGCGTCCTCTGCGGAAAGCGGCAGCAGTTCCCGCGAGCCTGCTTTCCAAGAATCGTACATGATGGTGAACGGAGCGTTCTGGGAAGGATACAGCTTCATCTTGTGGGTGCCGAAACGGCCGTCCCCGATCAGTCGGAGATTGTTTTCCCATACGGCAATGGTGCCGGTACCGCTTCCGATAGCCTGGAAATACGCATCAGGGATGCGTCCGATGACCTCCACCGCAGACAATACGGTAGTTCCCATGCCGTCCCTCCTGGCTATGTTCTTGGCTCCTCCCTCTGCCAGAAAACGGTCGGAAAGGCAGGCCTTGTCCCCTAAGGCGATGGCATCGTAATAGTCCGCTCCGTGCGGAGCCGCCATTATCTTCACGCAGTCGTTGAGCGGACTGTCGAACCACAGGGCATTGATGTTGTCCGCAGGAATGCTCAGCAGCAGACGTATTCCGTTGTCCGAACATACTTTGGCGAAAGCTCTTGCGGTATTTCCTGCGGATGCCACCACAAGTATCCGCTCCTCATTTTCCTGGAGGCGTGCACATACGGAATATGCCTCCGTTTCCTTGAAGGAGCAGGTTTGCATGAAAGCTCCGATTTCAGGATTGTAGCCGGAAAAGGTGATGTAAAGGTTGTCAAGTTTCAGATATTCGGCCAGGCCCCTGCTTTTGTATGTCACCGGTGCGCAGGAATTGGCAAGGGTCTTCTTTACAGGCAGCCAGTTCGCGAATTTGTAGAATCCGTCAAGATCGTTACGGATTTCGAACTTCTTTTTCTCATATACAGCCCTGACCAGCGAGGGGGTCTTTCCCTGCGGATCAGCCAATGTCCAGCCGGAATCCTCGAAAATTCTTCCGTCGGCACAGTTCATCAAAGTGTAGCCAGTAGGTTCAAAGGTCATGATAACGTTTATTTAGTTTGTTTTTCTGTCAAGTACCTGGGCGATGTCTTCCACCGGCCTGTCGGCATATCTTCCGAAAGTGTTCAGGCAAAGCGGACAGGCGGTGACTATCGTGTCTGGAGATGCTGCGGTAAGATTCGTCAGAGCATTTTCCGTCATGGCCTTCCGCTTTTCGAAACTCAATGTCAGGCTGCCGAGACTGCCTCCGCAGCAAATGCTTTCCTTCCTGTTTTTGGCAGCCTCCACCAAATCTCCCGCAGCGGACAGGGCCTGTCTCGGCTGTTCGTATATTCCGCAGCCGCGTCCGAGTTCGCACGGATCGTGGAAAACATATTTGGTATCGTCCTTTCTTACTTTCAGCCTGCCGGAAGAAACCAGGTCTCCGAAAAGTTCGGTGTGGTGGATTATGGTGATTCCCGGCAGCTCGTACTGTTCCCTGAAAATCTTGTAGCAGATAGGGCAGGAAAGCAGCAGGGTATCCGCGCCCGAACCCAGTATGATTTCAGTGTTCTTCCTCACCATCTGTTCCGCCTGGTCGAATCTTCCCGCCATAAACATGGGCCGCCCGCAGCATATGCCGCCGTCCCTGTCCATTATTTCATACTCGATACCGGCCTTTCCAAGCAGCGATTCGGTCGCTTTCCTGATGGCGGGAGTCAAAGCCGTCATACAGCCGGAAAAGTATAGAACTCTCTTACTATCAGTGAGGGAAACATTTTTGTTTTGATTTGTAACAAATTTGTTACATTGCTCGGAGAGCACTGAAGTATCGATATTCGAATAGTCGGGGCCGAAATTGTACCGGCGCATGGACCTCTGCGCTATCCTCAGTTTGTCTCCCTCCACGCCTACCGGGCAGATGGCCGTACATTTCGCGCAGAGAAGGCATTTGTCGCTGATTTCCTCGATGCGTGCTTCGTTGTTCCGGCGGATCTGCCTGTTCAGATAGACGGTCGTGTCCTTGATATTGCTTTTCATTACGCCCATCGGACAGGCATCTATGCAGAGGCCGCAGCTCGGACAGGAATAGACCTGGGCTTTCGCAAGACCTTTCCTTGCATTGACGATTCTGATGCCGGCGTTGCGGAGCGGAATCAGCAGGATTTCCGTAGGGATGTGCATGTACCTTGTGAACGGAAGCACGCAGAAAAATATCCCGAGGGCGCAGGAATATGCCCACCAGGCCGGAAGCATGTTGGCGTGATTGCTCAGGAATTCCGTGAATACGTAGTTCAGGGATTTGGTCAGGAACGAGCCTCCGCTGATATCTGCCGTGAATGATTCCGCCAAAAGTCTCAGGGGGAAAATTGCCCACAGTGAGTACAGCCCGACAAGGTCGAGAAAACTCGGGTTGGTGGTCCTTCGCATTCCGAAAAATCTCGAACGCACCCGTTTTATGATGGCCAAAGCTATGCCGCTGAGTATCACGAGAAGGAAGAAATCCATCAGGAAGAATATCAGGGAGCCTTTCATGGTGCTTTCCGTCTCGGCCACGAAATACCGGAAGAAAATAGGGTAGTACAGGGCCTTTATCCCGAGATTTGAAGTGTAGAGAAACACCTCAATATGTCCGACGAGAATTATCATGAACCAGCCGAAAGCTATGCTGGAGTGCATGTAGCCGAGCAGCTTGTTCCGTTTCCAGAGATCCACGTGGATAAGGCATTTCAGGAAAATGTCCTTGATGTCCTTGAAAAGGATTTTTGGAGTGATCAGGGACAGGAAAAACCGCTTTCTGTCTTTGGCCGGCAGCTGCATTATGAGCCGTATCATCCCTATCAGGCAGTAGGTCAGGACAAAAAGCATCCCGAACACGAAAGGAAGCACGAAATCGTTGTAGCCTGTCAGAAACCTTTCTCTCATTTCCCGTCCTCCCTGTATATTCTGCAGATGGAAAGGATAAGATGCCGGGTGTTGATACCGCGCGGGCATACCATGGTGCATTTCCCGCACAGCATGCAGTTCCTCATCATGGATACCACATCCTTTTCCTTGCCTCTCTGCAGGGCCAGAATGACTTTCCGCATGCTCATCCCCGAAAACCTGTTGGCCGGGCATGTGGAAGTGCAGGAGCCGCAAGCCATGCATTTATATACGTCCGGCTCCATGTCGTGCAGCTGTTCGAACTTCACGGTGTCGACATTGTCGAGGTTGATGGCCGAACTCGGCGATATTTTGAATCCGAAATCCATTATTGCATGGTTTTATTGTAAAGATGGATTTTCAGCGCAGCGGCACGGGCCTCCGCAAGCGTTTCCGGCACGGTCTTGGGTCCGGTACATGCCCCTGCATAGAAAATTCCGTCTTTCGGGGAATCTATGATGTCGGCCACATTGTCTCTCGACTTGAGGAAGCCGTCCGAGTCTATCGGCAGGCTGATCATGTTCGCTACTTTGGTGCTGTCAGGATTGCATACCATGCCGGCCATCAGAACCAACAGGTCCAAAGTCACTTTCACCGGTTTCCCGGACAGGGTGTCTTCCGCCTTGACGATGACGCGGCCGTCGATGTTTTCACTTACTTCGGATACCCTGCCGCGGATGAATCTGATGCCGTAGTCCCGCTGGGCCCCGATATAGAAATCCTCGTATTTTTTCCCGAACATCCTCAGATCCATGTAGAAGCAGTAGACCATCGTTTCAGGGAACTTCTGCTTCAGTTCGATGGCCTGCTTTACGGCCGTGATGCAGCAGACTTTCGAGCACTGGGGATTTTTAGCCTTTTCGTCCCTGGAGCCGACGCAGTGCACGAATCCCACGGCATTCATCCCGCAGTCGTCTATCCGCCTGTCGTTCCCGGTATTGAACCAGTGTTCCAGGTCCCTGTTGGTGATTACCTGGTCATAGACTCCGTAGCCGTATTCCTCCTTTTTGGATGCGTCGAACACGGAAAAACCAGTGGTGACCAAAATTATTTTCGTGATGATGGATATGCCGTTGGACAGCATGATATTGTAGCTGTCTTTCAGCTTGTTTACGAATGATATTTCCGTATTCAGGAAAATATTGGCCTCCGTCGCACCGGCAATGAGCCGCCCCACGACATCCTTCGCCGGCGTCATGTCGGGAAAAAGACAGTTCCAGTCGGCGACGTGGCCTCCGAGACGGTCGCTTTTTTCAATGATTATCGGCTTGTATCCCAAACCGAGGAGCTGTCCTGCAGCCTCCAAACCGGCGATGCCTCCGCCTATTATTACGATGTTTTCTTTCATATTCAACGTATGTCTGTCGGACCGGTGCCTGTCCGTCGAGTCCATGTTATTCCGTTCAGCAGCAGCGGAGCACTCCCGGCAGTTCCGGACGCATGATGTCCTTGCGGTTCAGCCCCTTGTATTTTGCGGACGGGTCGTATTCGATGCCGAGTTTGTCCAAAAGCGGCTCAACGGCTACCTGATGCAGCTGCAGGCCGATATCCCACGGATCGTAGCCCAAAACGAGAGAGGCCAGCTCCTCATATGTCAGGACGGGGATGCCGTAGCCGTTTTCACCGTAGGTCTTTCCTTCGGTCTCTGCTATGACATATTGCCACCTGTCCATGAAATAAGGGCAGCCGGGACAGTTCGTAAGGATGAAATCCGGATGATACGGCTCCATGGACTCGAATTTCTTGTAGGTGTTAGAAATCGAGTAGCCCCTGTTCGCCTTGACATGATATTGCCTGAAACCGTAGCCGCAGCAGTGCCTCCTTTCCGGATAGTCTATCACGTTTCCGCCCCAGGCCTCTATCATCCCGCTCAGGACATACGGATATTCCGCACCTCCGATACTGCGGGACGGAAACATCTTGGCATAGTGGCATCCGATATGTTCCACGGCCCTGAGCGGCTCGCCGGTATGCCTGTTCACGAGACGGAATTTCGCCCGCGCCGCGATTTCGTTTCTGTATTTGTAAATCAGGTCGCTGGCATGGGCCACGTATTTGGGCTTGTTGAATTCACGCTTGCAGGCTTTCCACAGCAGTTCCCTGATTTTTGCCTCTAATTCCGGAAATTCCTTCCAGGTCTCCAGAATCTCTATGTAGTTTCCGAAAGACGTGATGCATGATGCCACGTAATTCTCGTATCCAGCCTCGGTCATCAGCGCGAACTGCCTTGCGACAATGGTCATCACCGTTTCCTGCGGAATAGTATCGCAGTGGTAGGCTATGCCGCCGCAGGTCGTGTGATGCTCCGTCTCGTAAAAGTCCTTTTTAAGGAGCCCCCTGCAAATCTCCAGGAACATCTTCTCGGCTCCCGGAAAGAAATTCTGCCTTATGCAGCTGCGCACGTAAAACCAGTGATCGTCAGGAATTTCCTTCTGATAATCCGCCCATATTTTCTGCTTGCCCTGATATATCATTTCTTCCGATTCTTTAGAAAAAGTTACATAGTTCTGCCTGTCATGCCGTCAGTCCCCGTCGCTGTTCAGGTGCCCCTGTGAAGCATGCTCGAAAGTTTCCCTGAAATAATCGTCCATGTCCATTCCCATTTCCCCGGCCTTGGCACGGGAAAACTTCTCCACGGTTTCGATTCTTTCGGTCCCGCCCGTGACGTCGAATATGCTTTTCAGTTCGTCAAGGGATTCCCGGGGGATTTTCCGGAGCACTCCCGGACCTTCACCCTTGAAATTGGCCCCGACACGGGCCATAGTGTCTTCTATGTGTTCGAGATGCCATTTCCAGACCGGGCCCGACTCCTTGTGGTCTTCCCATTTGAACGTATCCGGGTAGACGCAGTAGCCGTAGTTCAGTATGTTCCCGGTGAGAATCCTTGTGAGAGGGTAGAGCTGGCGGCCCTTTTCGGAACAGGTGAAATATCCGAGCCTGGCCGACAGATTCCTCAGAGCCATGATGACTAACCCCGGCCCGTTGCGCCTCGGACAGCGGGTGACGCAGGACATGCACTCTCCGCAGTACCAGATGAAATCGCTTTTCAGCAGTTTTTCTATTTCGTCTTCGTCGCGGCTCTGAACGATGTCCATCACTTTTCTCGGATCGTACCTGTAGAACTCGGCAGCCGGGCAGATGGCCGTGCAGGTACCGCAGTTGATGCAGGTTTTCAGACCTTCTTTCGCCCTGTAATCCTTTAATAGTTCGTCGTATAATTTTCCCATCTGTAAATATTCTGTTGCCGTCCGGCAATATGGCCGAAACCGCAAAGATATAAAAATATTTCTGATGCTGTCGTCCCGTGCCGCCGTAATGATGCCGGAAAGGGCGCTGCCGGGATCTTGTGGCATCCGGACTTACCGTACGAGTTCCAAGGCGCATACGTTTTCCACATGGTGGGTATGCGGGAACATGTCTACGGGCCTGACGGCCGTGATACGGTATTTGCAGCTCAGAATGGCGATGTCGCGTGCCTGGGATGCCGGGTTGCAGCTGACATAGACTATCCTTTCCGGCGCAGCGTGCAGTATTACTTCCGCCACGTCGGGGTGGATGCCGGCACGCGGAGGGTCGAGGATAACGACATCCGGATGCCCGTGCTCCGCAATGAAATTGTCCGTGAGGACATCCTTCATGTCTCCAGCGAAAAACTCGCAGTTCCTTATTCCGTTGTTCCCGGCGTTGGCCTTCGCGTCCTCTATTGCCTCGGGCACATATTCTATTCCTATGACCTTTGCCGCCCTGCCGGAAATGAACTGGGCTATGGTGCCTGTCCCGGTATAAAGGTCATAGACTGTTTCCCCGCCTTTCAGAGCTGCAAATTCACGCGCCACGCAATACAGCCTGTATGCCTGCAGGGAATTGGTCTGGTAGAAGGACTTGGGGCCGATCTTGAATCTGAGACCTTCCATTTCCTCGTAGATGGCATCTTCACCTTTATATAATATGCACTCCTGATCGGATATGGAATCGTTTGCCTTGCCGTTTATGACATACCACAGCGACCTTATTTGCGGAAAAGCAGCGGCAACGGCATCCAAAAGGGCCGTGCGGGCAGCCTTGTCCTCGCGGTAAAAGCAGATGACGAGCATGACTTCGCCGCGGAGATTGTTGCGGACAATCATGTTTCTCAGAAAACCGGTGTGATTCCTGATGTCGAAAAATTCGAGGCGGTGCTCTACGGCGTAGCGCTTGATGAACAGCCTGATACTGTCCGAAGGCTCCGGCTGGAGATGGCAGTGCCTTATGTCCAGGACCTTGTCGAAAAATCGTCCCACATGGAAGCCGAGACCGCACCTGTCCTCTGCCGGTATGCTGTCCGGATCCTCGCCCGCTTCTATCCAGCGGCGGTTTGAAAATGTAAATTCGAGCTTGTTCCTGTATCCTTCCGTTTTTTCGGACGGCACTATGGGCTGGATTTCAGGCACATCGAGATGGCCGATACGGACGAGCTGGTCATACACCTGCCGCTGCTTGGCCTGAAGCTGCATCGGATAGGGGAGCGGCTGCCACTTGCATCCTCCGCAGATGCCGAAATGACTGCAGAAAGGTTCCAACCTGTGTTCCGAAGGTCTGACAAGCCTCAGGATATAGCCTTCCATGTAGTTCTTTTTCTTTTTCGTCACCTTGACATCCACTATGTCGCCGGGAACAGCGAACTGTACGAAAAGTACGGTCCCGTCCACTTTTGCAAGAGCTTTGCCTTCAGCGGCAACGGATTCTATTTCAACGTTTTCTATAATAATATCCTTTTTGTTCCTTCCCATTGTGCGTGTGTTTGGAGTACAAAAATATGTTAAATTTGACAAACGGCGTAAAAAACCGGATTTTATTTCGGGCAATCTGTTTTGAATTTTTGTAAACTGTTTGTAAATTTGCATATTCTAAGGAACTTAACGAAAATTATAATACAGATTAATATGGTTAGGCATTTATTCGCGAAGACAGCTTCCGGCATTACGGCAGCTGCCGTTCTTTTTGTGCTGCCGCAGTCGTGTGTCAACGAGGAGTACAGTCTCGACAAGGAACTCGACTTGACCGTATCTTTCGGCGGCGATGCACTTGTCTTTCCTCTCGGAAGTACGGAGCAGTTGACGTTGAAGACGCTCTTGTCCGAAGAAGATTTCAGTTATCTCACATCACAGGATTCGGAGAATGGGGAATACCGGTTTTCCATAACGCCGGAGGACGGGGAGCAGATAGACCTTTCCGACGAGATTCCGGATCTTGCCGAGGAATTGAA
>CALUQC010000144.1 GCA_944322805.1 uncultured Bacteroidales bacterium
TTACTCCGGAGCAGGTCAAAGTGTTGCCAGTCAGCGAAAAATTCACCGATTATGCAAAAAAAGTTTGCGATTTGATGAATAATTCCGATATTCGCGCCTCAATTGACGACAGAAACGAAACCATAGGGAAACGAATCAGGGAGAGCGAGTTGCAGAGAGTGCCTTTCCTTGTGATTGTGGGCGAGAAGGAAATGGAAGAGGGCACCGTATCTGTCAGGAGACAGGGCGGCAGGGACGAAGGCTCCATGAAGACGGAAGATTTCATGGCACTTGTCCGGAAGGAAGTTGATGAAATGTTGTCATAGATAAATTGACGCAAGGTATTTATTATTAACTTAATTTAGGAGGATTTTTTTATCGCAGCGCCATTTAGACCATCTGCACCGAAATTTTCAGGACCGAGGCCGAACAATAACGGTCCGAAAGGTGCAGCCCGTCCGGCAGGAGGCTTCAGGCCGAAAAGGGACGAGGACGGATTGAGAATCAATGATGAAATTACTGCTCCGAAAGTGCGGCTTGTCGGCGACAATATCCCGGAGCAGGGTATATATTCTATTTCAGAAGCCTTGAAAAAGGCGGATGAGCTCGGACTTGACTTAGTGGAAATTACGTCAAAGGTAGATCCTCCGGTGTGCAAGATCATCGACTACCAGAAATATCTGTACCAGCAGAAGAAAAAGGCGAAGGAGATGAAGGCGAATTCGTCCAAGGTAGTCATCAAGGAGATCCGGTTCGGTCCCAACACCGACGAACACGATTTCCAGTTCAAGTTGAAACATGCTGTCGAATTCCTTCAGGAAGGCTCGAAAGTGAAGGCTTCAGTGTTCTTCAAGGGCCGTTCGATACTCTATGTGGATCAGGGCGAAAAACTGCTTCTGAGATTTGCCCTGGAGCTCGAGGAGTACGGACGCGCCGAACAGATGCCGAAACTCGAAGGCAAGAGAATGATGATGATGATAGCTCCTGTAAAGAAAAAGTAGTCCGGATGCTCCGGTACTATAATATTATTAACAGTCAAAAAGTTTAACTATGCCAAAGACAAAAACCAACTCCGGTTCAAAAAAGCGTTTTACACTTACCGGAACGGGAAAGATCAAGAGAAAGCATGCTTACAAAAGCCACATTCTCACCAAAAAGACCAAAAAGCAGAAAAGGAATCTGACTCATGTCGGCCTGATCGCACCTGCCGATACACCGAGAGTCAAGGCTCTGCTGGGAATCTAATCAACATCAATGTCAAACTTGGAATGCAGTAGAAAAGCTCCGATGACGGACACTGCCTCCATAAAACAGTTAAATTTATGCCAAGATCGGTAAATTCAGTTGCCTCAAGGGCACGCCGCAAGAAAATTCTCAAGAAAACCCGCGGCTATTTTCTTTCAAGAAAGAATGTTTGGACGGTAGCGAAGAACACCTATGAGAAGGGTCTCACCTACGCCTACCGTGACCGCAAGACCAAAAAGCGTAATTTCCGTGCACTCTGGATTCAGAGGATCAATGCTGCCGCCCGCCAGTACGGCATGACCTACTCCCAGTTCATGGGCAAGATCGGAAAGCAGAACATAGGTCTGAACCGTAAGGTGCTTGCGGACCTCGCCATGAACAATCCTCAGGCATTTGAGGCTATTGTAAACTCGGTAAAATAGTTCTTTGAATGAGCTGGAAGGAATTTTACCATAACAGGTGGGTAAGGCTCGGATTCTGGGCTTTGCTGTATCTGCTGTGGGTTATCTGGCTTGGAAACTATTGGTGGCTCTTCGGACTTGTCGTCATTTTCGACCATCATATTACCAGAAAGGTAAAATGGGCGTTCTGGAAAAAGACGTACAAGGAAGGGGAAAAGCACAATGTGGTCCTGGAGTGGATAGATGCCATCATCTTTGCCGTCATTGTCGTGACATTCATCAATATATTCTTTTTCCAGGCATTCAAGATTCCTTCATCGTCGATGGAAAGTTCCCTGATGACGGGGGATCATCTGTTCGTCAGCAAACTGACATATGGCCCGAGGATACCGCAGACACCGCTGACCATACCTTTTACGCACAACGTCCTCCCGAACGGGAAAGAATCCTATTCTACCCTGATTCAGAGCGACTACAGGAGGCTGAAAGGCTTCCGGGAAGTGCGCAGGGGTGACTACGTGGTATTCGGTTTTCCTAACGGGGACACCGTTCTGACAAAATTTCCGGCGGAAGACTACTATGCCATGTGCCGGACGATAGGGAGGGAGAATGTCATTTCCTATTACGGACCGGTCAAGGCACGTCCGATGGACAAGAAGGACCATTACGTGAAAAGATGCGTGGCCGTGCATGGGGACACTCTCGAAATCCGTGACGGGATGGTGTACGTGAATTCGGAGCAGCTGGAGGTCTATCCGGGAGTCCAGAACACTTACAAGGTGGTGACGGACGGGCAGAGGATAAATCCGGTCCATCTCGAAGCCCTCGGGCTCAATACCGCGGAGTTGTGGTATGATGCCCAGCTTCCGGGGTATCCGTACATGCCTCTGACGGCTGAGCGGCTGGAAAAGATATCTGCATATCCGAACGTGGTGTCAGTCGAGCAGAACATAGATGTCTATCCGCCCGATGATCCGGATTCATATCTGACCATATTCCCGTTTTCAGAGAATTACAGATGGACCAGGGACAATTTCGGACCGCTGTGGATTCCGGAAAAAGGGGTGACGGTGGAACTGGATTCCCTCAGTCTGCCGCTTTACGAAAGAATCATCACTTCATATGAAGGCAATGATCTGAAAGTGTCGGAAGACGGGAAAATTTTCATTAACGGCGAGGAAGCTCGGAGCTATACGTTCAAGCAGGATTATTTCTTCATGATGGGCGACAACAGGCACAATTCCCTGGATTCAAGATACTGGGGATTCGTTCCGGAAGACCATATAGTGGGCAAGCCCGCGGTGATATGGCTGTCCACCGACAGAAATAAGCCTTTCCCTAAGAATATCAGATGGAGCCGCTTTCTAAAATTCGTCTAAATTCTTGTATTTTAGAATTTTTTTGACGATATTTGCAGCCCCTTTTTGAGAAAAGTCGAAAAAATTAAAAAGTTATATACGAAATGGCAAAGGTTTGTCAAGTTACAGGTAGAAAGAGAATGATAGGAAACAACGTTTCCCATTCCAAGAGACGCACGAAGCGTACTTTCGACATAAACCTCAAGACCAAGAAGTTCTGGTCGGAGGCCGAACAAAGATACATTACGCTCAAGGTTTCCTGCAAGGGTATCAGGACCATTGAGAAGAACGGACTGGATGCAACTGTGAAAGCTGCTCAGAAGAAAGGATATTTAAGCATTGTTTAATTTCGTGAGTTATGGCAAAGAAAGCAAAAGGCAACAGAGTGCAGGTCATACTCGAGTGCACCGAGCAGAAGGAAAGCGGTGTGCCGGGGATGTCGAGATACATCACGACCAAGAATAAGAAGAATACTACACAGCGTCTGGAGCGTATGAAGTATAACCCATACCTCAAGAAAGTGACCCTTCATCGTGAAATAAAATAATCGGGAGGATTGAATAATGGCAAAGAAAGCAGTTGCAACCTTCAGCGCAAAGTCTGGCGCCAAGACGATGGTGAAATGCATCCGTATGGACAAGTCTCCCAAGACCGGCGCCTATATGTTCAAGGAAGAACTTGTAGAGGCAGAGAAAGTAAAGGATTATTTCGCAAAGAAGTAGTCTGCATATACAGGTAAAATCGGAGGGGTGAGCCAAAATCATTGTGGCTCACCCCTCTTTTTTGGCAAATTTTGAGTATCTTTGAAGATTTTACGGATTGAAAGTTATGGGAATATTTGACAAGGGAGTCCAGAAGACCAAAAAGAGCTTTTTCGAGCGCATATCGAGAGCCGTCGTCGGAAAGTCGAAAGTTGATGACGACACTTTGGATGCCATCGAGGAAGCCCTGATTGCTACGGACATGGGCGTCGATACCACGCTGAAAATCATTGACAATCTCGAAGACCGTGTCCGGACGGACAAGTTCATGTCATTTGACGAACTTATAGAGCTGCTCCGTGACGAAATAGGAAAACTGCTCGACGTGTCCGGAGAGGAGCAGCCCGTGGTCCCGTTCGATTTCTCGAAGAAACCGTACGTGATAATGGTAGTGGGTGTGAACGGGGTAGGCAAGACTACGACTATCGGGAAACTGGCATCGAAGCTGAAGGCTCAGGGCAAGAAGGTTATCCTCGGGGCTGCGGACACTTTCCGTGCCGCGGCAGTGGACCAGCTGACCATATGGGCGGAACGCGCGGGTGTGGATATCGTGAAGCAGGGCATGGGTGCGGACCCGGCATCGGTAGCATACGATACGGTCAAATCTGCCGTAGCCAGGGATGCTGACGTAGTGCTGATAGATACTGCTGGCAGGCTTCACAACAGGATTGACCTCATGAACGAACTCACCAAGATAAGGAACGTGATGCGCAAGGTCGTTCCGGACGCTCCCCATGAAGTCCTGCTCGTACTCGACGGCTCCACGGGACAGAATGCTTTCCAGCAGGCAAAGGAGTTTTCCCGGGCGACGGAGGTGACGGCCCTTGCGGTGACGAAGCTGGACGGTACGGCCAAGGGCGGAGTTGTCATAGGCATAGTGGACCAGTTCAAGGTGCCCGTAAAGTTTATCGGCATAGGGGAAGGCGTGGATGACCTGAAGGTTTTCAACAAGCGGGAATTCGTTAACTCGTTGTTCTCCAGGGATGATTTGAAATAAAACAAAAGTATAGAATATGAGAATTTCGTATAATTGGCTCAAGGATTACCTCAAGTGCAGTCTCGGTCCTGAAGAAATAGCGGCGGCCCTGACTTCGATAGGTCTCGAGGTGGATGCATTGGAAGAAGTGGAACAGATTCCCGGCGGACTTGCGGGGGTGATAGTGGCGGAGGTGGTGGAATGCTATGACCATCCGGACTCTGACCACCTGCATGTCACGAAGTTGAATACCGGTGAAAAGGAGCTTCTGCAGGTCGTTTGCGGGGCGCCGAATGTGGCTGCCGGCCAGAAAGTGCTTCTGGCTACCGTAGGGACTGTCCTGGGAGAGAATTTCAAGATAAAGAAGTCCAAAATCAGGGGCGTGGAGTCATTCGGGATGATTTGTGCCGAGGACGAGCTCGGTATAGGGTCTTCCCATGAGGGGATTATGGTGCTCGACCCTGCGGCCGTACCCGGAACGCCGGCAAAGGACTATCTGAAACTCGAGAGCGATGCCGTTATCGAGATCGGCCTGACGGCAAACAGGGTGGATGCCGCTTCCCATATCGGAGTGGCCCGCGATCTCTATGCCTGGATGAAGCTGAACAATATACCTTGTTCTCTCGAACTTCCCGACGTTTCTGCGTTTGCCGAAGGCCCCGAGGGCATGTGCACTTCCTCCGGCAGGCCGGACGGCTCCATTCCGGTAGATGTCCATGCTCCTGACGGCGCTCCGAGATATACCGGTACTACGATATGCGGCGTGAAAGTGGGACCGTCTCCCGAATGGTTGTGCAAAAGGTTGGTTTCCATCGGTCTCAGGCCGATAAACAATGTCGTGGACGTCACGAATTTCGTACTTATGGAGACCGGACAGCCGCTGCATGCCTTTGACGCTGCCATGATCAAGGGAAACAGGGTAGTGGTCCGCAGGGCTGAGGAGGGAGAAAAGTTCGTGACTCTCGACGGAGTGGAGAGGACGCTGTCGGCAAATGACCTGATGATAGCGGACACGGAAAAGCCCATGTGCCTGGCCGGAGTGTTCGGCGGAGAAAATTCCGGAGTGACGGATTCCACTTCCGATGTCTTTCTGGAGAGTGCGTATTTCAACCCCGTATCGATAAGGAAGAGCGCAAAAAGGCACGGACTGAGTACAGATGCCTCGTTCAGATACGAGAGGGGAGCCGACCCGCAGATCGTCGAATATGCCGCAAAACGTGCCGCCCTGCTCATATGTGAACTGGCCGGAGGGCATGTCGTGGGGAAAATGCAGGAATTTTATCCTGAAAAGATGGAAAGGAAGGTAATCAGCCTCGATTATGACAGGATAGAGGCATTCATCGGCAAGAAGATAGGCCATGATGTCATAGAAACTGTCCTGACGAATCTGAATTACGAATTCCTGTCACGCGAATATGATGAATCGGGGACTGTCAGGGGTGCAAAGGTGGCTGCGCCGTCATACATGGTGGACGTGTACCGCGAATGCGATGTGGTGGAGGAAATCCTCCGTATCTACGGATATAACAACATCGAACTCCCGGCAGGCGTGAGGATGTCGGTAAATACGGCACAGAAACCGGAGCCGGAACTTGTGCGCAATACCGTTTCCGACTTCCTTGCAGCCAACGGCTTCAATGAAATCATGAACAATTCCCTCACGAAGTCCGCATATTATTCCAAGCTGAAAACTTTCCCGGAGGAGAGATGCGTCAGGATACTGAATCCGCTCAGCTCGGATCTTAACGTACTGAGACAGAGCCTTCTGCCGGGAGGATTGGAGGTGGTCGCATACAATATCAACCGCCAGACCACCGACATGAGGCTGTTCGAATACGGCTCGGTATATTCATTCGTTCCGGATTCCGACGGCAAGACTTTGGCTTCATATGACGAGTCCCAGAATTTCATGCTGATGATGACGGGGCACGGAGAGAAATACTGGCATGGTGACAGGCCGGCGACCGATTATTTCAGCCTTAAGGGGTATCTGGAGCTGCTTTTCCGCCGTTTCGGAGCGAATATCTACGGCATGGAATACGGGCCGGCTCCGGCGGATTTCTTTTCCGAAGGGCTGGCGTACAAACTTCCGGGCAGCGGAAAACAGCTGGCTGTCATGGGTACGGTGGCTCCCGCACGGCTGAAACAGTTCGGAATCAGACAGCCGGTGTATGCTGCGGAAATCAGCTGGCCGGAACTGTTCGAACTTGTCAGGAGAGACAGGATAAAATACACCGAGATGCCCAAGTATCCGGAAGTAAGGCGCGATCTGGCCCTTCTGCTTGACGAGTCCGTATCTTATGCGGAACTGTATAAGTGCGCGTTCAAAACAGGCAGGAAGCTGTTGAAGAACGTATCCCTGTTCGATGTGTACAGGGGCGATAAGATCCCGGAAAACAAAAAGCAGTATGCCTTGTCGTTCGTATTGCAGGATGTGGACAAGACCCTGACGGACAAGGATGTGGATAACATCATGACGAAATTCGTCAATGTGTTCTCGAAGGAATTCGGAGCAGTGTTGAGATAGCCCGCAACGATGGATATGAAAGCTGTTGTATTCCGTATTTCCCTGGTGGCGGCCGGACTTTTCCTGCTGTGCGTTTCGTGCGGCAGGGAGGGCAAGGTGATACCGAAGCAGAAAATGGCGGAGATTTATGCCGACATGTTCGTGGCCGACCAGTGGCTGGCCCAGAATTACAAGGCATCCAGGACGGCGGACACGACGATGGTCTATGAGTCCGTTTTCCGGAAATACGGTTACGATTCGGATGACTATCGTGCAAGCGTGAATTACTATATTCAGGATCCGGACAGGTTTGCAAGGATTCTGAGGCAGACCGTGATTATCCTCGACGGGCGGATTGCGGAGCGGAAGGCGGAGCTGAACAAACTGAAATCGTTGGAATCGCAGCAGCCTGACAGCCTCATCAAGTTCGATTTCGGCAGGATATGGATATTCGAGGACGGTTACCCGCGCCTGACTTCGAGGGACAGCCTGGAATATTTCAGGGACAGGCAGGAGTATTTTATCCTGGACCTGAAGCCGTTGGCCGATCCTGATTCGACAGAAGTATCCGTTTATTTCCCTCAGGACGGCAGCGTTCCTCCGGCAGGGCTTCCGGACAGAAAAAAGGATATGAAATGAACAGAATAGCAGCAGAGTACGTTTACAACGGGAAAGACATGGAGCCGGTAAGGAACGGCTACGTGGAGTTTGATGACGACGGGACCGTTACCGCCGTGGGCAAATGCCAGGACCCGGAGACGGAGGCGGATTTCAGAAAGGGCATCATAGTTCCCGGCTTTGTCAATGCGCATTGCCACCTCGAGCTTTCCCATCTCAGGGGAAAGTTCCGCAAGGGAACGGGGATGTCCGGATTCATAGACCAGATAAACGAACTGAGGGATTTCACCTCGGCAGAAAATAAAAAGGCTGCGGCATCGCAATGGATAGATGCCCTCTGGAATAGCGGGGTGTCCGCAATGGCCGATATCAGCAACTGCGATGATACTTTCCTGATGAAATCCCGGAGTCCCATGTACACGAGGACATTCCTGGAAGTATTCGGAACGGAGCCGCAGGACTGTCCCGGCATAATGGCCGGCGTGCGGAAACTTGCGGACGCTGCCGCATCGTTCGGAATAGACGCGGCCCCGACGCCTCATGCCTGCTATACCATGAGTCCGGAGCTTGTCACCGCCGCTTCCGCGGATGCGCTTGCGGCCGGTTTTCTTTCCTATCATTCCGAAGAGAGTCCGGAAGAGGAGTCCCTCCTGTTTTCCGGCACGGGACCTTTGGCGGACAATTACCACGGACGCCATCTGAGCACGCCTCCGGTCACGGGCAAGCCGTCGCTGTGCTATTTCGTGGACAGACTGCTGAAAGTGCATGAGCCGCCGTTCCGCGAACACGTGCTTTTAGTCCACAATGTCTGCCTGACGCAGGAGGCTCTGGATTATGCGTTGCAATATCTGGAAAATGTCTGGTGGGCCGTATGCCCGCTGTCGAATATCTTCATTCACGACATGCTGCCGCCGATAGGCCTGATGCGCAGGAACGGGCTGAAAATAACGCTCGGCACCGATTCCCTGTCAAGCAACGATACCTTGGACATGGTGGCTGAGATGTATTGCATTTCAAGTTCGTTCCCGGATGTCCCGCTCGGGGAAATCATACGTTGGGCCACATTCAACGGGGCCGAATTTCTCGGAAAGGCGGATACTCTCGGCGCATTGGCTCCGGGATACAGGCCGGGCATCGCCCTGATCTGCAATATCTCGCCGGACGGCGGCCTGACAGCCGGCAGTTATTCCGAAAGGGTCATTTAACACTTTGCTTATGCTCAGATTCGACAATATCGTTTTCGGTCCTATCCACAGCCGCAGGCTCGGAGCTTCCCTGGGTATCAACCTGCTGCCCGAGCATGGGAAATTGTGTAATTTCGACTGTATTTATTGTGAATGCGGCTGGAACAGGGACGGCCGCGGGGACAGATCCATGCCGGGAACATCCGATGTCGCTTCGGCTCTCGGAGCCAAACTTTCCGAATGCTCCGCAAAGGGAATCCACATCGATTCCATTACCTTTTCCGGACACGGCGAGCCTACGCTCAATCCGGATTTTCCGGCCATAATATCCGAAACCGTAAGGCTGCGGGATGAATTTTACCCGGATGCGAAGGTTTCCGTCCTGTCGAATGCCACCACCGTGTGCAGGAAGGACGTTTTCGAGGCCCTTTGCAAGGTGGACAATCCGATAATGAAGCTCGACGCTTCGACGCGGGACGGAATAGGAATCGTGAACAGGCCTTCCGGGCGGTATGACTTGGAGTCCGTCATAGAGGGGTTGGAGCAGTTCGGGGGAAATTTCATCCTCCAGACCATGTTTCTGAGAGCTCCGTCCTTCGATACGGCATCGGAGGGAAATCTGCGCGGCTGGGCGGATATCGTGAGACGTCTCAGGCCGAGGGAGGTGATGGTATATACTCTCGACAGGGAGACTCCCGAGAAGGATTTGGTGAAATTCACCGAGGATGAAATGCGCGCGGCCGTAAGGCAGCTGGAGGAGGAAGGTTTCATGATTCAGATAAGGGGGTAGCCATGAGGGTGGTGATACAGAGGGTGAAAAACGCGTCTGTCCGTGTCCCGGAGGAAGATTATGAGGCATCGGTCTCCGCAGGGCTTCTCGTG
>CALUQC010000145.1 GCA_944322805.1 uncultured Bacteroidales bacterium
GGGAATACCTATACGGCCGACGGCACCGGTTTCACTGCGGACGGGACATACGATCTGCAGCTTTTGACGGACGGTGCGGAGACCGGGAAGATACTTCAGGTAGAGACTGAGGCCGGTGCGCAGATGCTGAATGCCGGATTCGAGGAGTGGCATCAGAACGGAAAACCGTGGTATCCTTATGCAGCCGGCGGCACCGAATTCTGGGGCACTGGAAATCCGGGCTCCAATTCGGATCTTGCAGCATTGGTTGGCGGGAGCGATGTGACTTCCAGAGATGCTAATGTTCGTCCTGGCTCGGCTGGAAGATATTCTGCCAAATTGAAAACAAAAAGCATTGCCGGCAAACTTGCCGCAGGAAACATATTCGTCGGCGCGTTCGGCGAGATGTCCGGAATGGGCGGAACAGTCCACATGGGTCGTGCATTCGACTTCAATGCCAAACCGAAAGCCCTCCGGGCATGGTGCAAATATACTCCGGGAGACGGCGACAAGGGCCGGATTTTCGTCTGCCTCGTAAACATGACCAACGGAGGAACGTATCATGTAGTGGATACGAACAATCCGGATGCTACCACATTCTCTCCTGATGACAAGTGCCTCTATACCGACAAGGCCAATCCGAAAACATTAGAGGGGCACATCATAGGCTACGGCGACCTGATGCTCGAAACTGCGGTGTCCGAGTGGACCGAGTTCGAGATTGAAATAAAGTATTGGCCCGAATATGCCGATGCCGGAGAGAAGCCGAACGTACTGATGGTGACGGCTTCCGCAAGCTACGAGGGCGACTATTTCAGGGGTACGGCAGGCAGCCTGATGTACCTTGATGACGTGGAATTCGTATATTGAAACAATTATTGACCGATGAAAAGGACATTTATAATATTGCTGCTGACGGCATTGCCCGCATTGTCCGTTTTCGCCAAGGAAACGGACACCGGAGCACCTGTAAGGCCGGACAAATCCCGCCGCGGGCTTGTCAACATGTCGCAGATGTTCGTGCCGAAAGGCCAATGGGTTACAGGTCTGGCCGCATCGTTCTCTACGCATACCAACGACATGTACAACATCGTGATTATAAACGATATCGAGTCCGAGGGATATACGGTGAGCGTGGCGCCGATGCTCGGCTATGCCGTAAGGGACAATATGGTGGCCGGCATAAAGTTCGGCTATTCCAGGAATCTGCTGCGTCTCGACGAGGGCGGAATAAGTCTCGGGGGAGATTCGGGCCTGTCTTTGAATGCGGAGAACTATTATTCCCTGAAACATACGTATGAAGGCTCGATGTTCCTGCGGCAGTACATTCCTTTCGGTTCCAACATGCGTTTTGCCCTCTTTACGGAGGCACAGTTGGTTTTCGCAGGCTCGCAGGCCAAGTATCTGGCGCATACTCCTGTCAAGGGAACATACGAGACGAGCTTTTCCACGGCCCTGAACATTACGCCGGGCGTGGCGGCATTCATTACCAATGATGTGGCCATTGAGCTCAACGTGGGAATGATGGGCGTGACTTTCAAGACAGTGCGGCAGACGCACAATCAGGTGGAAACCGGAAAGCGGAACGAAAGCCTTATGAATTTCAAGATCAATCTTCTGAGCATAGGCTTGGGACTTGCGATTTATCTGTAGGAGGACTGCCATGAAGAATATCATCATATCTTTCCTGTTTTTTGCGGCGCTTGCCGTTCCCGCTTTCCCGATGGCCGAGGCGGAGGACAGTTTCAGAAAGGCGGCGGATTCCCTGACCGTGGCCCGGGATACGGCTGCCGTGCGCGACTATCATATAAAGGAGAAGTTCCTTCCCGTGTCGAAAAGGATAGACAGGGGAATAAATACGATAACGTACGTCTTCAAGAACGAGATTGCCGTGGGCATAGATGTGTCATACGGAACACTTTCCAGCGACGATACGAATCTGATGCTGCTGCTCGACGATATCAACATGAAGGGCAGCGTATTCACCGTGAATCCTTCGGTGGGCTATTTCTTCAGGGACAACATGTGTGTCGGTACGAGATTCGGCTATTCCAAGGTAGACGGAAATCTGGGGAACGTCTCATTGGACTTGGGTACGGAGGACCTGAATCTCTCGCTTTCGGACATTCTCCTGAGAAGCCAGGTGATGAATATGGGCGTATTCCTGAGGTCGTATGCAGGTGTGGATCCCAAAGGTGTATTCGGTCTTTTCGCAGAGCTGGAACTGATGTACAAGGTGGGCAATTCCATGTTTTCATACACGACTTCTTCCGGTCCGAATACGACGAATACGAACAACAACCAGCTCAGGCTCGGCATCAGCGCCGGAGTCGCGGTGTATATCATGCCGAAAATATGCTGCAACCTCTCATTCGGGCTCGGCGGCATATCTTTCAACAAGATAACGCAGCATGATGCTGCCGGACAATATACCGGCAGCAGGACGGCTACGAGCATGAACTGGAAACTGAATCTTCTGGACATTGGCATAGGTTTCAATGTGCACCTGTAACAATTCGATTATGCTGAAAAGGTTGAAATACATATTCATGATAGCGGCTGCGGCTGCGTTGCAGGCCTGCATCCGCAATGACATCCCATATCCTGTGGTGGAACTGGCCATAACTTCCGTCAGCGGGGAAGGCTTTACCTGCACTTCGTCCGACATAAATTCCACCGAGCGGACGGCTGTCATCCATTTGGACGAGACCACGGATATCTCGAAAGTGGTGATTTCCGAAATAGGGGTGACGGATGGCGCTGTTCCGGATGTGTCGTTCCCCGGGACGTTCGACATGAGGTCGGAGCTGCATGTCATACTTGAGCTTTACCAGCAGTATGAATGGATTATCATGGCCGAGCAGGAAATATCGAGGACGTTCAGGGTCGAAGGCCAGATAGGGAACGCTGAAATCGACGCTGAAAAACGCGAGGTGAGGGTGTCTGTGCCTGAATATCTGGATATCAAGACTCTTGAAATCCTCGAAATGAAGCTGGGACCGGAGGGGATTACGACCATGGACCATTCCGTCGGCGAAACCCTGTGGTTTGACGAAAACAGTTACGGAAGCGTGAATGTCAGCTATCACGACGTTTCTGAAACATGGTATATTTACGTGGAGAAAACGGCCATCCTCGCCAACCTCAGTTCGGCAGTGCCGGGTACGAGGGTTATGTGGCTTTCCGGAAGCGGAGTGCCTGATACCGATTTGGGATTCAGATACAGGAAATCGGGCGAGAGCGCGTGGACCGATGTCGCAGATGAGGACATTACAGTCACCGGCGGTGCAATGGAGGCATACGTGGGCGGTCTGGAGCCGGAAACGGAGTACGAGGTACAGGCTTATTCCGGAGAAAACGTTTCCGAGTCCGTCACACTGACAACGGGTGCCGAGGTGCAGCTGCCGAATTCGGATTTCGATAATTGG
>CALUQC010000146.1 GCA_944322805.1 uncultured Bacteroidales bacterium
ATAAGCCGTCTTTCCGGTCACGTCCGGATGCCCCTTTATCGCATTCAAAAGTCTGTTTGCCATGTCAGAAAGCAAATATTTCGCTCAGTGTGGGATGAATGCGTATGGCCGAGCAAAGGGCTGGAAAACCGGCTTTGGCAGCCATCAGAGACGATACCTCCTGCACTAAATCCGATGCGTGGGGACCAAGGACATGGCAGCCGAGTATGGCTCCCGACGGTGCGACGAGGATTTTGCACAGCCCCTCTGTCTCGCCGAGGCAGACAGCCTTGCCGTTGGCCCTGAAAAAAGACTTCCGGACCGAATAGTCCAGACCCTTTTCCCTGCATTCATCCTCGGAAAGTCCGACGGTTGCCGCTTCCGGCATCGTGAATACCGCCGAAGGTATCACGTCCAAATCAGGAACATCGATGCTGCATGTTATCCGGGACGCCGTGTCGGGAGATTGTCCGCATATATCCGCACATATTGCTTTCAGGGCTCTTTTTCCCTGGGCAACCGCCGCATGGGCCAGCATGTTGCGGCCGTTTGCATCCCCGATGGCAAAAATCCACGGCACATTTGTCCTCATGTCTTCATCCGTAGCAATCGCGCCTCTTTCCGTTATCAGTATGCCCGCCAGTTCCGGATTCAGAGAACTTGTATCGGGATGCCTTCCTACGGCTGCGAGCACATTGTCCGCCAATGCGGACATCCTCTCCCCCTTTTTCTCCCATGATATTCTCAGCCTGCCGTCTTCGGCTTCTATCGACTTCACCTGCGACTGGAGGCTGAATGCTATCCCGCGTTTCGCAAGGCCCTGCCTGAGCCTTTTCGCGATGTCGGAGTCGAATCTCGGCAGGATCTCCCGGCAAAACTCCACGACTGTCACTTCGCAGCCGAAACTGTTGAAAACCGACGCGAATTCAAGACCTATGACGCCTCCGCCGATGATGCAGAGATGTCCGGGGAGTTCCGGAAGGTCCAGAAGGGCGGCGGAATCCAGGACTCCGGGAAGTCCGATGCCGGGGATTCCCGGCAATGACGGTACGGAGCCGGTGGCAATGATGACGTAGTCAGCCGGTATCTCCCTGTCGCCGACGGCTATTGTGTGCGCATCCCTGAAACATGCCCTGCCGCGGAGAAGCTCGACTCCGCTTTTTTGCAGCATCATTTCCACATTGCCCCGCAGCTGTGCCACGATGCTGTCCTTCCTTTCCCTTATCATGGAGAAATCTACGGAAGGCTCCCCCGCCCCTATTCCGAATTCTCCCGCCCTCCTGATTTCTTCCGCTATTTCAGCACTTCTGCAATATGCTTTCGTGGGTATGCATCCGGCATTCAGACATGTGCCTCCGATATTTCCGGACTCTGCCAGAATCACTTCCATGCCCGTTCCCGCAGCGGCAAGAGCCGTCTCGTATCCTCCGGGACCGGCTCCGATAATGACTAACTTCATAATCCGGGATGCCATGAAAGTACGGGACGGGTCGCGGCGAGAGTCTCGTCAGGCCTGCGGACCGGAGTATTGTGAGGCGCGGATTTCAGCAGGTCAGGCTGTGTAGCGGCCTCACGGGCGATTGCCCTCATTGCCTGGATAAAGGCATCCAAAGTCTCCTTCGACTCCGTCTCCGTCGGTTCTATCATTATGGACTGGTGGAAAAGCAGCGGGAAATATATAGTCGGGGCATGGAAACCGTAGTCCAAAAGCCTTTTCGCCACGTCGAGTGTCGTGCATCCGGCGCTTTCGTCCGTACCGGCATTGTCCATGTCCAGTCCGTCGAAAACAAACTCATGCTTGCACAGCGAATTTACCGGAAGCCTGTACATGTCTTTAAGAGACTCCTTTACATAGTTTGCGGCAAGGACTGAATACGGCCCTACATTCTTCACGTTTTCCTTTCCGAGCGTCAGAATGTAGACGTAAGCCTTTACCAAAACGCCGAAATTGCCCGCAAACCCGGAAATTCTTCCCGGTCCGTCGGGATTTTCCGCCATTTCGTACATGTCGCTGTCTTCCGCCTTTCTTACCACCGGAGAAGGCAGCAGGCCTGCGATGTGCGCTGCCACGCCGACAGGTCCCGCTCCGGGTCCTCCCCCTCCGTGCGGAGTCGAGAATGTCTTGTGCAGGTTCAGGTGCATGATGTCGAAGCCCATGTCGCCGGGCCGCACTTTTCCGAGCAGGGCATTCATGTTGGCTCCGTCATAGTAAAGCAGTCCTCCGGCAGCATGTACAGACGAGGCTATTTCCTTTATTTCCCTCTCGAAAAGTCCGAGCGTGTTAGGGTTGGTCATCATTATCCCGGCTACGGTATCGTCCAGCAGAGGTTTCAGGTCCTCCATGTCAATCAGCCCTTCGGGGGTAGACTTCACTTCCACTACCTGCAGCCCGCATACGGCCGCACTGGCGGGATTGGTCCCGTGGGCGCTGTCCGGAACGATGACTTTAGTGCGCTTCATGTCTCCCCTCGAGATATGGTACTGCCTCATTATCATCAGCCCGGTCAGTTCGCCATGCGCTCCGGCAAACGGATTAAGGGTGAAGGCCGACATTCCTGTCAGGGAACACAGGCACCCGGCAAGTCCGGTGTAAATTTCCATGGCTCCCTGCACAGTTTCGGCAGGCTGGAGCGGATGCAGGCATGCGAATCCGGGAATAGAGGCGATTTCCTCATTGATTTTCGGATTGTATTTCATGGTGCAGCTGCCGAGCGGATAAAAGCCCGTATCCACACCGAAGTTCATGTCCGAAAGATTCACGTAATGCCTGACGACATCAGGCTCGCTGACCTGCGGCAGACCCGGAGAGTTTTTCCGTTTCAATCCCTCCGGCAGTTCATCCGGTCTTTCCTCCCACCGGTTTTCCGGAAGCGACCAGCCCTGGCGCCCCTCCCGGGAGAGTTCGAATATCAGTTTATCATAATATCTCATATCTCCTTACCTCTGTCTGAAACTGTTGTCTATGACGGAAACGAGACCGTCAATCTCGCTGCGGCTCCTTTTTTCTGTCACACAGAACGAAACGATGCCTTCCCCGCATGGCAGCGCACCGAAATATCCGTTTTTCAGCAGTACATCCTGCAGCTCCCTGACCGGCATCCGCGGCACCACGGCAAATTCCTTCAGGAACGGACGTCCCGGAAACGCATCCGCGAACAGCCCTGTTTCCATCAGCCTGGCATGCAGATAATGCGCACCTCCGTAGGAAAGTTCATTCACGCGTTTCAGCCCCGAATTGCCCATAAGCGAGAGATACACCGTGGCATGCAGGGCCATCAGGGACTGGTTGGAGCAAATGTTGCTCGTGGCCTTTTCCCTTCTGATATGCTGTTCCCTCGCCTGCAGCGTAAGTACATAACACCTCTTGCCGTCGGCATCCACGGTCTCGCCGACTATCCTTCCGGGCATCTTGCGTACATATTCTTTCCTGCAGCAGATGAATCCGAGATACGGACCTCCGAAATTCAGGGGAATCCCGAGTGTCTGGGCTTCGCCGCAGACAATATCGGCACCCCATTCTCCCGGGCACCTGATTACGGACAGCGACGACGGGTCGGAATACATTATCAGCAGGGCCTTCGCTTCATGCACCTTCTCAGCCAGCCCCTCCATGTCCTCAATGATTCCGAATCTGTTGATGCCCGGCACGAGGACTCCCGCCACATCTCCGCCCTGCAGTTCACGTCCAATGGCAGGCAGGTCCGAAACGCCTCCATTCCCCGGAACTTCGCTGGTTTCGATGCCGTGGAATCGGGCGTAGGTCCTGACGACATCGAGGACCTGCGGCAGCAGTGTGCCGGAAAGCAGCACCCTTTTTTTCTTTTTGGAGCAGGCAGCCGACATCATGACCGCCTCGGCAGCGGATGTGGGTCCGTCATACATCGATGCATTGGCACAGTCCATCCCAGTCAGTCCGGCCATCATGGTCTGAAATTCGAAAATGTATCTCAGTGTGCCCTGAGACACCTCCGCCTGATACGGAGTGTAGGAAGTCAGGAATTCCGACCTGGAAATGATGGAGGATATCACCGCCGGCGAATAATGGTCGCAAGCTCCTCCTCCCGCAAAAATTGTCAGTCCGGTGTTACGTCCGGCCATTTCCCCGAACTTCCGTCTTATATCCATTTCCGACATTCCGTCAGGAATATCGAAATCCCCCTTGTAAATCACGTCACGGGGCACATCTGCATACAATTCGTCCAGGGAATTTATCCCGATGCGCCCGGACATTTCCTTTATATCCTCGTCAGTGTGAGGAAAATATGCGAATCCCATACTCTGAGTCTGTACGAAATTTCAAATGTCAAACCGCCTTTCCGGCCCGGCTCATGCCTGCGCTGCCAGGAATGCCTCATATGCAGCTGCATCCATGAGCGTCCCGACTTCAGACGGATCGTCCATTTTCACCTTTATTATCCAGTTCGAATACGGGTCCCTGTTCAGAAGGCCCGGCTCGTCGTCCAGATCCCCGTTCCTGTCGGTGACAGTGCCGGAAACCGGTGAATACAGGTCGCTTGCGGCCTTAACGCTCTCTATCGCACCGAATTCTTCTCCACAGGACACTTCATCGTCCTCTTCCGGCATGTCCACGTAAACTATGTTGCCCATCGACTTCTGTGCGAAATCGGTAATACCTATCGTGGCGGCATCTCCGTCCACCTTCACCCATTCATGGGATTCGCTGTAAAGCAACCCCTCGATTATCTTACTCATGGTCATATTGTTTATTTCCTGTATTTCTTGTCATAAAACCTTTTTTTGCATACGGTACCTGGAAACGTCTTCTTCCTGATACGTATTTCCACGGCCGTCCCCGGCTCCGAATATTGCATTTCCACAAATGCCATGCATACGCTTTTGCCTGTGGAGATGGAGTTGTAGCCCGTAGTGACCGTTCCTATCTGCCTCCCGTCCGCTTCGACAGGATAGCCTGCTCTCGGTATGGCCTTGTCCGCCAGCTCGATTCCGACCAGTTTCCGCGTCAGCCCAGCGGCTTTCAGTTTTTCAACCGCCTCCTTGCCGATAAAGTCTGGCTTGTCGAGTTTCACGAACATGCCGAGGCCGGCTTCTATCGGGGAAATGTCTGGTCCCAGTTCGTGGCCGTACAGCGGCAGGCCGACCTCGAAACGCAGAGTGTCGCGGCAGCCGAGTCCGCATGGGACCACCTTGGCCTCGAGAAGTGCCGACCATATCTTGCGTACGGTTTCCGGAGCCGCATAGAATTCGAATCCGTCTTCTCCGGTGTATCCGCTCCTGCTGGCCAGGACGGGCTGTCCGTCGAAAACCGTCTCCTTGAAAGTATAGAATACGAGGTCGGAAAGATCGAATCCGAGTACGTCAGAAGCTATCCGCTCGGAATCAGGCCCCTGGAGGGCAATCTGGCCGTATTCGTCGGATTTGTCGGAAATCTCCGCATTCCGGCCGCCGGCAGCCTTGCATATCCATTCATAATCTTTCCCGATATTCGCCGCATTTACCACGAGGAGGAAAGTCTGGGACCCGGGCATTCCGTAGACGAGCAGGTCATCCACTACTCCGCCGTCAGGATACAGCATCATGCCGTAGAGTATTTTTCCGGGCGGCAGGGACGATACGTCGTTTGTGAAAATATGATTCACGAGATCCCGGGCATCAGGCCCGGAAATGAATATTTCGCCCATATGCGATACATCGAACATCCCGCAGTGCGTCCTTACCGCATTGTGCTCCCCTATGATGTCCGAATACCGGATAGGCATCATGAAACCTCCGAACGGACTCATCTGTGCCCCGAGGGCGATATGGCTGTCGTAAAGACATGTTTTCTTCAAAGTTTCCATATAAATCATTTTTCTGGCGCCTTTCTTCCCGCAATGAAGCCGTCATCCATGTATCTTTCCATTATTTTCAGCACTTTTCCGACATCCTCTCCGGTCAGGATTCTTTCCCCGTCGCAGAAAAACTCCGCTAACCGGGTCTCGAGCATGGGGATATCGGCTTCCCCGAACTCCGAAAGATTGGCCACTCTCTGCCTTACCGACGATACTCCCTTGGATTCCAGCTTCTCCGCAGAGGGGGTTATGGCTTTCTGCATCCTGTCCATGTCGACGCTGCAAAGCATTGTGGCATGTATGATGTTCCGCCCTCCGATACTGAAAAAGGCGCTGCCGGAGACTTTCCTCCCGTCCACGACTATGTCATTGCGGCCTGAAGGCCATGCGTCGAAGCCTGAATTTCTGAGAAACAGGGCGAGAGATGAAATAAAACTGCTGAAAATGAAAGCCTTGTCGTATCCGCTGCAGATCTTCGAAACCATGATGTTCCCCTCGTCGGCATAGACGCATCCTCCCCCGCTCCTGCGCCGGAACATCCCGATGCCGTTTTCCCTGCAATATGGAACGTTCACTTCCGCCTCCATATCCTGATTCCTGCCGAATATGACCGACGGCCCCGTCTTCCATATCATGAGGAAGTCTTCGGCAGAATTCCTTGCGAGATATTCTTCTGCCGCGAGATAGAAAGCCAGCGGAAACTTTCCGCACGAATACGGGGACGGAAACAGAATGCGCTTCATTCCGCCGGTTATCTGATGTCGATATACTCCACAGGCTGCTCCATAACCTTGTCCACGGGCCTGGATACGAAGCCTATCTTGTCGAATCTGACTTTTTTCAGGTCGATGCACCTGATAGTGGAGTTCCAGGCCGTCCTGTAATAGAATTTAAGGTCCTGGAGATCCGAAGATGTGGTCCACTGGGTCGCGCTCGGGACATTCTCCGGAAGCGGACCGGCAGACGCGCCGTGCTCTATGCCTATCGGGATGTCGAAATTGTTCAATATCTGGAATGTTTCCTTCACGGTTTCGAATCCGGTGGCGTATTGCGGTGCGGTAGCCTTGTAAAATGCTATCCTGACGAATCTTGAAGGCGGTGTGACATCGCCCGGTATCCCTCTGAATCCTGTGCCTGCCCCGAAAGAGGACAATGTGACTCCTTCCGCAAGAGTATTCGGCTGTGCGTTCCCCGGATAAAGATTCACGTAATTGTTCAGATTCGTCATCTGCCACTCGAATCCCGGCGAATTGGTCAGCACTCCGAGCTTGTTTTCATGGAATTCAGGCTTTCCTCCGATAATTTCGAGCACGACCTGCCGTCCCGAGGCGTCGCCTATTCTCCAGTGCGCCGTCTGGGTATCCGCGCTCAAGGCCACGATCCTGATGCTGCCTATGTTGTCAATGACTTCGTCTACGGTGGAGAAATTTCCGAGAATCCATGCGGCGAGCTGCACGTCCACGATGGTGGAAGCATTCTTTTCAGCATCATAGTCCTCGTATTTGCCGTATCCAGGGAAAAAGAACAGGCCGGCGGAAAGTCCTGCTTCATTCAGCCCTTCCGTCACGAATTCGTCCTGCATCACGGAAATGCCGACATATCCGTATTTTGCCGTGAATTCCACGCCGTTCCTGCCCGTAGGGGTGAGTGCATTCTGGGTATAGCCTCTCGGTACGGCTACATAACGGCTCTGCAGGAAACTGCCTCCCCATTCGCAGGTCCTTGCCAGAACGTATGAACTGTCTTTCGACATAAGGGAAATGCCCGTGCAGGCTTCCGTCTCGTTGAACGCCGCTGCCGACAAGAGGACGGCGGCCGAGAGCATCAGTTTGTGTTTCATGTTCATTAAATCAATAATTATGCGGTCATCCGGATGACTGTCATCCGATATATAGCCATGGAAACTGTCTTGAAATTTCAGAACAGTTTCTAAATGTACGGAGTTATTGTCTGAAAAGCAATATTTTTCCGTAAATTTACGCCGGCAGCGCATGCACCGCCTGATGCAGGTCAAATCCCGCCGGGAGGCGCATGTCCGATTGTTGTAAAAAAAGATATTGAAAATGAAAAGAATCCTTCTTACATCCGCTTTAGCCGCAATATTTTCAACCGGAATATCCGCACAGCCGGGGGTTTTTGCCGTAAGGCCACAGGACAGCCTTGCGGTCGGAATGCTGACCATGGAAGATGCAGTCCTCGGTCCGAAACTCTCGCCGGAGAACTTTCATGCCGTATGGAGACCCGGCAGTCCGGCATTGACGGTATTCGAAAACGGCTCCCTGCATTCGTTGAATCCTATAGAAGGACTGAACGGTGAGATTGTTTCCCGGGAGACTCTGGCGGAACTTACCGGAAAGGAAGCGCTTTCGTTCCTCCAATGGGTGGACAGTGACGTTGCCGTCTTTTCGGCAGAAGGTGAATATTATATGGTCGACTGTGCCCGCAAAGCCCTTGTCGGGAAATTCTCGTTGCCCGAAGGGGCACGGAACATCGTGTTCAGTCCGGCCGGCTTCCACCCGTACACCCGCGGCAACAGCCTGTATTTCTGCGACAATTACGGAAACTCTTATCCGATAGCCGTTTCCATGGACAGGAATATCTCCTTCGGCAGTTTCGTAAGCAGGAACGAATTCGGAATCACCGGCGGGATATTCCTGTCAGGCTCCGGAAAGAAGGTGGCGTTTTACAGAAAGGACGAAAGCGCGGTAGGCACGTTCCCGCTGCTCGACATAGATTCCAGGACAGGTACCCTTTTCGAGATAAAGTATCCCATGGCCGGAATGAATTCCGAAAATGTACGCATAGGGGTTTACGACTTTTCCGCGAACAGGACAGTGTATATGGACTGCGACGAATTCGGATATGACCAGTATCTGACCGGCGTGACCTGGTCCCCTGATGAGAAACTCGTATTGGTGCAGGTGCTCGACAGAAGCCAGAAGCACATGAAGCTCAACATGTACAGGGCCGATACGGGAGAGTTCGCAGGAACGGTCCTGACGGAGGACAACGAAAAGTACGTGGAGCCGCAGGACCCGGTGTGGTTCCTTGGGGGCAGCAATACCGAATTCATTTACCGGACAGACAACAGGGACGGCTACAGGAATCTGTATCTGTGCGATTTCGAGGGTAATGTCCGGAGGCTGACGGCTGTGGATGCGGATGTGGCCTATCTCGGAAATGACGGCAGGCATGTCTTCTATACCTCCGCCGAGGTCTCCCCTGTCGAGAATCATTTTTTCAGCGTGGACATCAGGAGCGGCAGGGTTTCGAGGCATACAGTGGCTGCGGGCTGGCATGAGATAAGCCTGAGTCCGGACTGCCGGTTTTTCATGGACAATTTCAGCAGCCTGAACGTGCCGCGGATAGTGGACCTGTGCAGTATTTCGGGCGGAAGGCGCGTGAATCTTCTCACCGCACAGAATCCGGTGTCGGACTTCAGATTCTGCGAAATATCGCTTGGAAAAGTCAGGAGCGCGGACGGGAAATACGACAACTATTACCGCCTTGTCAAGCCGATGGACTTCGACCCTTCCAGGAAATATCCGGTCATACTGTATGTTTACGGCGGCCCTCATTCACAGCTTGTAAGGAATACCTGGCTCGGAGAGCTCAGGAGATGGGAGATGCTGATGGCCCAGAAAGGATATATAGTCTATGTCCAGGACAACAGAGGCACGCAGAATCGCGGCGCTGAGTTCGAAAAGGCAATATACGGACGGTGCGGACAGGCTGAAATGGCCGACCAGATGAAAGGGATAGAAATGCTTCAAAGCCTGGAATATGTGGACAGCGGCCGAATAGGAGTGCATGGCTGGAGCTATGGCGGATTCATGACCATTTCCCTTGCGACTGCATATCCGGATGTATTCAAGGTGGCTGTTGCCGGCGGGCCGGTCATAGACTGGAAATGGTATGAGGTGATGTACGGGGAAAGGTACATGGGCAATCCGGCCTCCAATCCGGAAGGATATGCGGAGACGAGCCTTATCGGGAAGGCCGGGAATCTCAGGGGAAAACTGCTCATATGCCAGGGAGCCGTAGACAATGTAGTCGTTTGGGAGCACAGCCTCAGTTTTATAGGGGAATGCATTGAAAACAATGTCCAGGTGGATTATTTCCCTTATCCGCGCGCGCAGCACAATGTCCTGGGCCGTGACCGCATCCATCTGATGGACAAGGTCACGCTTTATTTCGACGACTACCTCTGATTTCAGATTCTTGCGGTTTCGGAGGCTGTCTTTGCAGCTGCCTTGGCGAAATTGACCGTGGAATCAGCATAGAGTATTCCTCTGGAGGAGTTTATCAGAAGGCCTCCCATGGAATTCGCGCCGTATTTCATCACTTCCTCCGCGGAGCCTCCCTGTGCACCGACTCCGGGTACGAGAAGGAAGTTTTCCGGACAGAAAGTCCTGATTTCGGAGAGTTTTTCAGCTTTTGTGGCTCCCACCACGAACATCATGTTGTCCGGAGTGGATATCTCCATCATTTCCTCCATTACGGCCCTGTAAAGCGGTTTGCCGTTCTTTTCCACCGTCTGGAACTGGACTGCGGAAGGGTTGGATGTCAGGGCAAGCACTATAGCCCATTTGCCCTTGTATTCAAGGAATGGCAGGATGCTGTCCTGTCCCATGTATGGAGACAGTGTCACGGCGTCAAAATCCATTGTCTCGAAAAAGGTCCGGGCATACATTTTTGCCGTATTGCCTATATCGCCTCTTTTTGCATCCGCTATGAGGAATATTCCGGGATATGTCGTCCTGATGTAGTCTACGGTGACTTCGAGAGCACGGATTCCGTCATTGCCGTAGCATTCATAGAAGGCGAGGTTCGGCTTGTATGCTATGCAATAGGGTGCCGTAGCGTCTATGATGGCCTTGTTGAACTCCACGATGGAACGCGCCTTGCCTCCGAACAGCTGGCCCTTGATGGCTATCTCCGAAGTCGCAAGGCCCTTTATGTGTTCCGGCATTTTACCGTAATCCAC
>CALUQC010000147.1 GCA_944322805.1 uncultured Bacteroidales bacterium
AGACTAAAACTGTCCGTCGCGGAAAGTATGTGAAATGTCCGTTTTATCATAAAAATAACGGCAGATACATTTGAATTTCAAAACTGTTCGTATATTTGCGCCCGATTTAAGACGAAAATACAAGCAGTTATGAAAATGGTTTTTGCAACGGGCAATAGCGGAAAACTGCGTGAGGCATCTGAAATTTTAGGCAAGGGATTCGAGCTCGTTACCCCTGCACAAATGGGAATCCATGAAGATATTCCCGAAACAGGTACTACCTTGAAGGCCAATTCGCAGCAGAAGGCGGACTTTATCTGGCAGAACTGCCATACCGACTGTTTCGCCGATGATACGGGACTTGAGGTCGATGGACTCGGAGGCGCTCCGGGAGTGCATACGGCCAGATATGCAGGCGAAGACAAGGATTTCGACAAGAACATGGACAAGCTCCTGACCGAACTTTCCCGCAAGGAAATGGAGGCGTCGCTGATGGCATCCATGGGCATCGCTCCCAAGAAAAATCTGCGCAGGGCACGTTTCAGGAGTGTCATTACACTTATACTCGACGGGCAGAGACATTTTTTCAACGGTGTCCTTGAGGGTGTTATAGCCCGTGCGAAGGCAGGCAAGGGAGGATTCGGCTATGATCCCGTATTCATTGCGGACGAGTTCCCGACCGTAACTCTTGCCGAGATTACGGAAGAACAGAAGAATGCTGTTTCCCACAGGGGCAAGGCCCTTCGGGCAATGGCGGAATTCCTTGCCGGCAAGGTCGGCGGAGCTGCCTGATCCGGAAACTGACCGGGATTCTATTTATTTCATGATGAACAATTCAGAGTTTATCCTGCTGCATACTACAAGGTACGGGGAAAATTCCATTATCCTCCATACCTTGTCCAAGGAATACGGCAGGAAAGGCTTTTTCATAAGGAGCATATCCCGACGTTCCGTCACTTCGCTGTTTTTTCCTCTGAGCATTCTCGAGGCCGATATCATGGAAACGGGAAAGTCGAGACTTTTTACGGCAAGGAACGTGGCGTCGCGCTATCCTCTTACCGGCATAAGGAACAGTTTCAGCAAGAGCGCCATATCGATGTTCATCAGCGAGGTCCTGTACCGCGTTGTCAAGGACGGGATGCAGGATCCTGCGCTTTATGACATGTGTGTCAGGAACATCCTGCTGTTGGATGCTCTCGAGGCGGATTTCAGCAACTTCCACCTGTACTTCCTGCTGGAATTCATAGTATCGTTGGGTTTCAGTCCCGATCCGGGGGCTCTCGAGCCTTTCCTTGGAGAACGCATGCCTGCGGTCGCCGACCTGACAAGGAAGCCTTTCGCCGAGGCCATGCTTGTACCTTTGACAGGTGAAGCACGCAACGATATTGCCGAACGGCTGCTGAAATATATCGAATATCACACCGAATCTTCGGTCAAGGTCAATTCCCTGAAAATCCTGCACGTACTTTTTTCGGTCTGAGGCACTCATTCCCAGATGTAGACTTTGTCCGAGCGGCGGAGTTTGTCCGTTTTCCCGGAGAGGTCGACAGGAATGGAGCAGAAAGTCCCCTTCCCGGCCTTTTCCACCGGTTTGAGGTCGACGCGGATTTCCCTTGCTTCCGTCTCTATGACCCCTGTAGACGGACCGATAATCAGTATCTTGTCCCCGACTTTGAGTTCAGCGGATTCTATGAGGATTTCTGCCACGCCAGACCTGGCAAACCAGTTCGTTATTTTGCCGCTGTACACCTTTTTTCTGGTGGCCTTGCTGCCGTAGACGTCGCTCCACTGTCCGAGACGTGCTCCCTGATAGTATCCGTCCCAGAATCCGCGGTTGAAAACTTCGGCAAGTTCCTGTTTCAGTTCAGCCGCCAGTTCCGGAGTATATGTTCCATTGCATACCGCGTCCGCAGCCCTTCTGTAGCAGGATGCTGTCCTTTTGACATATTCCGCGGACCTGGCCCGGCCCTCGATCTTGAACACCGTCACGCCGGCGTCTATTATCTTGTCCATGAATTCTATGGTGCACAGATCCTTGGGCGACATGATGTATTTGTTGTCTACTACGAGTTTATTCCCGGTCTCCAAATCCGTCACTTCATAGCCGCGTCTGCATATCTGATAGCAGGCTCCGCGGTTTGCCGAAGCTCCGTATTCGTGCAGGCTGAGATAGCATTTCCCGGAAATGGCCATGCACAGTGCTCCGTGGGCGAACATCTCTATCTCTACGCGGCGGCCTGACGGGCCTTTGATGTCTTCACTGTCTATGATGGATTTTATTTCCCTGACCTGATGCAGGTTTAGTTCTCTGGCCAGAACTATGACGTCTGCATATCCGGCGTAGAATTTCAGGGCCTCCGCGTTGGATATGCTGAGCTGGGTGGAGATGTGCACTTCCATGCCGATGCTGCGGGCATACATTATCGCGGCCATGTCGGAAGCTATGACTGCCGTTATTCCTGCGGACTTTGCCGCATCAAGCGTTTTCCGCATGTCTTCCAGGTCTTCCTGATACAGGACTATGTTAAGGGTGAGGTAAGACTTTATGCCATTCTCCCGGCATATGCCGCAGATTTCCGGCAGGTCTTCCATCCTGAAATTATTGGCCGAGTGAGACCTCATGTTCAGCCTGTCCACCCCGAAGTACACGGAGTCCGCTCCTCCCTGTATGGCCGCATGAAGGCATTCGAAATTGCCGGCCGGCGCCATTATCTCCAGATTCTTCATTTGTTCCGTCCCAACAGCCTGTCTGCATATCTGTGCAGCATTTCGTAACGTACTTTGGTCAGGCCTATCATTCCGGCATAGTTCATGGCCTGGGCGTGCAGCTTGATGATTTCGTATTTTACGTCCTCGTCTATGCCGAGCGTTTCATATATTTCCCTGACCCTGCTTATTTTGGCGGTCTTGTCGGCTTCGCTGTCTGTCTTCATTTCCATTGCCCTGCAAAGGGCAGCCTTGCCGTGGGCGGAATCTACTGCACCCGACCTTTCCAGTTCTTCGCCCTTTTCCATGGCCTTGGTCAGAAGCCAGGTCTTCTTGTTGTTTATTATGTCTCCTCCTGTCTTTTTCCCGAAAACGGCGCTGTCTCCGTACAGGTCGAGATAATCGTCCGTAATTTGGAATGCCAGCCCGAGGTCGTAGCCGAATTTGTACAGAAGATTGCAGACCCTTTCATCGGCTCCTGCGATGACTGCGCCCAATTTTGCCGAGCAGGCTATGAGTACGGCGGTTTTCAGCCCTATCATTTTCATGTAGGCATCCATGGTGATGTCTTTCGATTTTTCGAACTCCATGTCGTACTGCTGTCCTTCGCATACCTGTGCCGCCGTGGCCGAAAACAGTCCGAGCACTTCCGGCAGCACTTCCGCCGGGGCCTTCGACATCCTTCTGTAGCTGTCTATCGACATCACGTCTCCGGAGATGATGGCAGTGTTGGCGTCCCATTTGCGGCATACTGTCGGCATTCCGCGGCGCATGTCGGAATTGTCCATGATGTCATCGTGAATCAGCGTGAAGCTGTGGAATATTTCCAGCGCGGCTGCCGGCTCCAGTATCTTTTCGTCGAAACTGTCCTTGAAAAGTGAATATGCGATAAGGCAGAGTCTCGGACGGACACGTTTGCCTCCGATGCCTATCATGTATCTCAACGGGTCGTACAATCCTGCCGGTTCCGCATTGAATCCGATGTTTCCGAACAGGTTTTCGAGGGTCTCCTCGATTTGGGTCTCGCTTATCATAAGTCGGTGTTTATAAAACGACGAAGATACTAATTTTTTTTTATCTTCCGGAGTCCGGCGCTTTGGAAAGTCGTTCGGAACGTTCGGAATCGGGAATATTTTTGCAACTTTGTAAAATACGGCAGACGTAGGGTTATGAACAGGCATTTACTGGGATTTTTTCTTCTTGCGGCATTTGCAGTCATGCCGCGGGATATTCATGGCCGGACAGACGACAGACGGAACGAAATGTGTTTCAGGTCCTTATGGCTTGAAATGCCGGCTCCGTTCCCGTCTGATGTCCGGGATATCCGTTATGTGACCCACCGCGGACTCATGAACGGCACCCTTCAGCGCAATTATTCAATATGCTATGACTCGGATGCCTGTACTTCGTACTGGGTAGCATATCCTCTTTGCTCCTCCCATTTGTCCACGGGACGCTCCGAATGCTGGGGCTATGATACCGAAGTTCCTGAAGAAGAACAGACAAGCGTCGTTTCCGGTTATGGGGCAAGTGTGCAGACACAGAATTATTCGCGGAACTTTTATGCACGGGGTCACCAGATTCCCAACGCTGACCGGAATGCCGTTCCGGAAATGCTTGCGCAGACATATTTCTCCACCAATATGACGCCCCAAATTCAAAACGGATTCAACGGAGGCATATGGGCCAGGCTGGAAGAAGCCGTCAGGTCTGCCGTGCCGCAGAATGATACCTTGTATGTTGTCACCGGAGCCTCTTTCAACAAGGCCGGAGAGCCTGAAAAAATCAGGACGATAGTCAACAAAAACGACAAAAAGATATTGCCGGTACCGAATTATTACTGGAAGGCAGTCTTGAAAGTGAGCAGAAATGACAAGGGGATTCCGGTCAGGGGGATTGCAATAGGTTTCTGGCTTCCTCATGCAGATCTCAAGGGACATTCATATACGGAATATGCCGTACCGGTCGATTCTCTCGAGTCATGGACCGGCATTGACTTATACGTCAATTTGCCTGATCCGGCAGAAGTC
>CALUQC010000148.1 GCA_944322805.1 uncultured Bacteroidales bacterium
ATACGACAGCGCCGAAGACCTGTCCGGATTTTTTGCGGAAGGGAAGCAGTTTTCCCTGCCGCAGCCGTTCCTGCATATCGGGGGCGGCAGCAACCTGCTGTTTACCGGAGATTTCCCGGGGACGGTCTTCCACTCAGGTATCAAATTCATTTCCGTGCTACCTGATGACGGAGCTGCATCGGGTGCACATGACGCGTCCATGTCAGGTGCCGCCGGTAACGGCGAATCCTCCGTACGAGTGGAAGTCGGCGCCGGGACTGTCTGGGACGATTTCTGCAAATGGTGCGCTGACGAAGGCCTGTGGGGACCGGAGAATCTGTCCGGAATCCCCGGAGAGACCGGAGCAGCCGCAGTCCAGAACATAGGGGCATACGGGGTGGAATTCAAGGATATGGTTTCGGAAGTGAGGTGCTTTGATGCCGTGACCTGCAGCGTGAAGACTTTGCGGAAGGAGGATTGCGGATACGGTTATCGCGATTCGGTATTCAAGAAATCCGCAAAGGGCAGATACGTAGTCTTGTCCGTGATTTTCGGGTTGTCGCGGAAGCCGGAGCCGAAATTGGAGTACGGCCATGTCAGGGAGGCTGTCCTGAAAGCGTTGTCCGTGTGCTCCTCGGAAGGCCTGCATAAAAGCGGGGATGCTGGAGCGGCATGCGGGACGGACGGAAATCCGACACCGCTTCTCATAAGGTCGGTGATAACGGATATCCGCAACTCCAAACTTCCGGACCCGGCCGTTCTCGGCAGTGCAGGCAGTTTTTTCAAGAATCCGGTGGTGCCGAAAAGTTCCTACGACAAGGTGAAAAACTATGCGGAGTCCAAATACGGCGCTGATTACCGTGTGCCGCACTTCGATGCCGGCTCCGGCTTTGTGAAGATACCGGCCGCATGGCTTATCGAGCAGTGCGGATGGAAAGGCTTCAGGGAGGGCAATGCAGGGGTCTATGAGCATCAGCCTTTGGTGATAGTGAATGCCACAGGCAAGGCCTCGCCGGAAGAAATCATAGCCTTGAAAGACAGGATAACGGCTTCCGTCGCAAACCTGTTCGATATCGAACTTGTCCCGGAAGTGGAAATAATTTAACTTATCAAATCCATGAGCTCATTTGTCATAGAAGGCGGTTACAAACTGTCCGGGTCCATAAGGCCGCAGGGCGCGAAAAACGAGGCGCTTGAAGTCATATGCGCAGTCCTGCTTACAAAAGAGGAAGTCGTCATTTCCAACATACCTGAAATACTGGACGTAAGGAACCTCATCCTCCTGCTCGAAGGCATGGGAGTGGAGGTGCACCGTATCGACAAGGGAAAATATTCTTTCCGGGCAGCGGACATAGACGCTTCCTATGTCGAAAGTCCGGAATTCGTGCGCAAATGTGCGGCCCTCAGAGGCTCGGTCATGATTACCGGCCCTCTTTTGGCCAGATTCGGCCACGCCTATTTCCCGAAGCCGGGCGGAGACAAGATCGGCCGGCGCAGGGTGGACACCCATATCACGGGAATGCTCAATCTCGGCGCATCTCTCCACTATGACGAAAAGAAAAAGGCATATTACCTGCATATTCCCGCCGGTACACGCCTGAAAGGAGACTACATGCTCCTGGATGAGGCTTCCGTGACCGGGACGGCCAATATCCTGATGGCTGCCGTACTTGCGGAGGGCAGGACCGTGATTTACAATGCGGCCTGCGAGCCGTACATCCAGCAGCTAAGCCGCATGCTGGTGAAGATGGGGGCCAAAATAGAGGGTATAGGCTCCAACCTCCTGACAGTGACCGGAGTGGAAGCCCTCGGAGGTGCAGAACACACCATACTTCCGGACATGATTGAAGTAGGCAGTTTCATAGGAATGGCCGCCATGAACATGAGTTCCCTGACCATAAAGGATGTCTCGTATTCGAATCTCGGCATTATTCCGGAAGCCTTCCGCAGGCTCGGAGTAAATCTGGAACAGCGCGGTGACGATATCTTTGTCCCGGAACAGGACAGCTACGAGATAGAATCGTTTCTCGACGGCTCCATAATGACCATCGCCGATGCTCCCTGGCCCGGACTTACTCCGGATTTGCTGAGCGTGATGCTCGTGGTGGCCACCCAGTGCAGGGGCAGCGTGCTGATTCACCAGAAAATGTTCGAAAGCCGGCTTTTCTTCGTGGACCATCTTATCGATATGGGGGCGCAGATCATCCTCTGCGACCCGCACCGCGCAGTAGTCATCGGTCATGACCACAAGTTCCGTCTGAAAGCCAACAACATGCTGTCCCCGGACATACGTGCCGGCATCGCCCTGCTCATAGCCGCAATGTCGGCCGGCGGTACAAGCGTCATAGGCAACATCGAGCAGATAGACAGAGGCTACGAGGACATCGACCTGCGTCTCAACGCCCTCGGAGCCCATATTTCACGCGGATAGGTTACAGATATTTCTTTGCGAAGTCCAGCATGTCGAACATGAATTCCTCATACCGGTAAAACCTCGGATTCACCACGCCGTGCGGACCGTAAGGGACAGCCAGCACTTCTACCTCGGCTCCATGCTCTTTCAGGGCTTCGGCAAATTCGAGACACGGCTCGGGGTCTACTATGCCGTCCATCATTCCCTGTATTATCATTGCAGCCGGAATCTTGTCCGGAGAATCAGGGATAAGGTACAGCGGCGAGGCTTTGCGCAGGTTGTCCGAATCTTCGGATTCTACACCGAAGTAATCGGCGAGTCCGCTGCGTTTAGAAAACCATTGTTTCCCGTGCACGGTCATGTCCGCCGGACCTGCCGAAGAAATGAACAGTTTGGCCTGCGGTGTGGTCATTCCCATGTATGA
>CALUQC010000149.1 GCA_944322805.1 uncultured Bacteroidales bacterium
TTCCTGCGAGGGGGATGAGTATGTGGCTGAGGAGTTTCATTGATTGCTATGATTATCAGTACTGGTTGACAGTGTAGTCACCTTTTATATCCTGCCATTTAGTTACGGTAGGCTTGATCTTGATTTCGTCTATGCCGAAAGTGATAGTGTAGATGTAGTGCTGTCCCGGGAGCCAGTTCCCTGCATCGTTCCCGTCAGTATCTCCTCCGGTCAGTTTGAACCTGTATGTTGGCATCTGGACATCCGGACTGTCGATGCTTCCTCTTTGCTTGTAGTCGATGTTTATATACGCGGTCTCCTGAGGTATCAGCAGCACGTCATCGATAGTCAGGAAAATCTCATCGCCTTTTTTCAGGACCTGTCCCCAGTTGTAGAGTCCGAGTACTTCCGGAGTTCCGGTAACTTTCCAGCTCGGGTAGCCGTTGTTCGAATCGAAATTTCCGGTGTTGTAGACATTTTCCATTCCTACGCCTGTTACGGTGAATATGTCATCTACATCCGCATTGAAACGCAGGGTAATGTATGACAGCGCATGTTTGAAAGTGGCGGCGTAAGTGCCTCCGTTCAGGGATGTCAGGGCATCAAACCACAGCAGGTCGATCATCTTGTTGTCGGACGTATTCGTACCGTCAGACCAGTAGTAGTCATTCTGGGTGAATCCGTCGATGCTCATGTTCTGTGCATGTCCGGTCGCGAAATCGTATGAAATTTCTCCGGTAATGTCATACGGGCTGTAACCGGCAAAGTAGAGAGAGCCTGTCCTCGGCCAGTAATATGAATTTGGAGTACCTGTCCAGATGCCGTCATTGTTGCCGTTCCTTGAGAACTGTGCTTTCGTGAGGTATGGACTCAGCTGAGAATCATCGCCGGCAAGATAAGTTCCTGAAGCACTTTCGGTATATTGTGCGAATACTCCGAAGTTTTCATTGACAGGATAGTCGTTTCCGTCGATTGCTCCATAATAGTTGGATTTGGTAGTAGAGTAGCTGACCGGAGAAAGTCCGATTTCCGCATCATTGTCGTCATAAACGACTTCTGATTTTGTGCAGGCTGCCATTGCTGTAACGGCCGCTGCAATGAATAATACTTTTTTCATGTGTTTACAGTTGTTATTGTCTTGTATTTTCCTATATCTTTCCATATCCCGCTGCGGACATGCAGTGTTTTCTTGCCTATATCTTTTGTCTTTTCATTTCCCGCTGCAGGCATGTAGTGTTTTCCGGGCACTGTTGCCCCCGCAGGGGGTGTATCCCTGTGCCCGGAAAACACTACATGTCCACCTCAATCCAGTCTGCCATCCCCGGATCTATCAATATCTCATCCAGCCCGAACGATATGGTATAGACATAGTGCCGTCCGTAGAGCCACTCGCCCTGATCCGCAGGAGAGGCGTCAGTATCGGCATTGCTGCCCGTAATGTCGAACGAAATGATTTCGGTGTTCGGGATAGAGCCTTCCGCTGCCGTGTGCTGCTCATACTCTATCGTAAGGATGACTGCATCTTTAGCCGTACCTGTAGTCACGGCATTCAGATCCTGTGGAATGGCGAGAAGGTTTCCGAGAGCCAGCGGCTCGTTGGTCGCAGGAGTTTCTCCCTCTGCTGCCGTGCCGAGGAAACTTCCCGTGGAGTTGTCGTACAGCACTATATCCTTTTCCTCCGATAAATTGTCCCACGGTGTTCCGTTTCCGACAGTCACGTCGCCCGGATCACTTCCGTCGCCGGTATGGGAGTCTCCGGCAGCGCTCGAGTCGAAATCCCCCTTGGTATAGACGTTCTTGAGAGTCACTTTCTTGATTTTGAATTTGCCTTCGCTGCCTGTTTCCGCCTTAAGGTTGAAATCCAGCCATGAGCAGGCATGTCTGAACACCACTCCTACACCGGCAGGGGAGGCTGTACCTTCCGACCCGAGATTCACCGCATTCTGGTCATCTGCGTCGAACCACATGAAATCAATGGTCTCGTTGGTGACGGATGAGGCATTGGAGGTCCACTCGTATGTACCCTGGGTAAAGCCTGTGACGGTCAGTTTGGGCGCATTGTTACCTCCATCCGGCAAAAGAGTATAAGTTATGCCAGGTCCTCCATTCTGATTCAGTTCATCGTACGGACTGTAGCCGGCGAATGCCAGGACGCCCGTTTTGGGCCAGTAGTATGCCTGCGGGTCACCGCCCCAGAGCGTCGTGCTCCCTACCGTTTCGGATGCGAAGCGTCCGTTGTTGATGTAGACAGGCGCATTTTCCGCCGTGGCTCCGCTGCTGAAGTCTGTCCAGCCGGCGGATGTTTGTCCGGAAGCCAGGATACGGTGCCAGGCGAAGATGCCGAAGTTCTCGTTTGTGTCGTACTCGGTCCCGCTGATCGGAGCCTTGACTGACATCCGGGCCACGGGTGCTATCCCGATTTCCGAATCAGCGTCTTCAAATACGACTGAGGTTTTCGAGCATGCCGCCGCAGCCATGATTGCTGTCGCAATGATTGCAATTCTTTTCATTTTCCTTTCGTTTTACATATGTCATATGCTTTCTCCCGACACAGTTCCCGGCCTTTCTTCCCATTTCACAACGGCAGGGTCGATGTAAATCTTATGCAGGGTAAACGTGATGTCGTATATGTAATGCTTGCCTATTTCCCATC
>CALUQC010000150.1 GCA_944322805.1 uncultured Bacteroidales bacterium
CAGATAACGGAAACGGAAAAGGAGCTCATCGACATGAGTTCCGTGCCGAGCGATGAAATGGAGGAAATCTCGCTGATCAGGAACGAGAGCCTGCGCAAGCAGAAACTGGCCGTCCGTGCGCTCCTGAATGAAATGTTCGAAGAAAAAGTGTATCTGGGCCACCACGACAACGGCAAGCCGTTCCTCGAAAACTGCATTACAAACATAAGCATCACGCACTGCGAGAAATACGTAGCCGTCATCACCCATCAGGAAGACGACCTCGGCATCGATATCGAATCCCTTGACCGGGACTTTTCCGCCGTTGAGCAGAAAGCCCTCTCGGAGGAGGAAATCGAAGACCTGGACGACGAACAGAAGAACGAACAGTTAGCCATATACTGGTGCGCGAAAGAAGCCATATACAAAAGGATGTCCCAGAACAGGGTGGACTTCGCAGAGCAGATCGAGGTGGAAAAATTCACTCTGAAAGGCAAGGGAGAGCTCGAAGCCACATTCACCCACAAGGACGGACACGAGGAGGAATTCGAACTCGGATATGTCTTTTTCGACAGGCACGTCTTAGTCTGGGTTGTAGGCTGACCCATGAAACACCATTGTTAGCCAATTTTGAAATTTTCTAATTTATTTGCTTTGTAATTGTCTGTTAACAAATAAGTTAACAGACAATTTTGGTATTGTGGAAAACTTTTTAACGCGATTGCCAGACATAATACGGATAATTGGAGTATATTTGCTGACGGTTATTTCCGGTAAGGTTGCCGGAATATTTTTTCGCAATAATAAAATCTCTGATTATGGTAAAGTTCGTAATAAAACGTGACGGGCGTATTGTCGACTTCGACAAACGGAAAATCGTAGATGCAGTGCTGAAAGCAATGGATGTCACGGAAGAGGGAGAAGACATAGTGCTTGCTGCGGAAATTGCGGCGGCTATCGCCAAAATCGACGCGGAAAGCATGAGCGTGGAGGACATTCAGGACCATGTCGAAATGGAACTGATGAACAGTCCACGCAAGGAAGTGGCAAAAAAATACATCGCATACCGCAATCAGAGGAATCTGGCAAGAAAGGCCAAATCAAGAGAAATCTTCAAGGAAATCATCGAGGCGCAGGCTACCGACATTACCAGGGAAAACGCCAACATGAACGCCGATACGCCGGCCGGCATGATGATGAAGTTCGCTTCCGAGTCCACAAAATCGTTCGTGGACGAATGCCTGCTTTCGGAAGATGTCAAGGAAGCCGTACAGAACGGCTACATCCATATCCATGACAAGGACTACTACCCTACCAAGAGCCTTACCTGCGTCCAGCATCCTTTGGACAAAATCCTGAAGAACGGCTTTTTCGCAGGTCACGGAGAATCCCGTCCTGCAAAAAGGATAGAGACTGCAAGCATACTCGGCTGCATATCCATGGAAACGGTACAGAACGAGATGCACGGCGGGCAGGCTATCCCTGCATTCGACTTCTACATGGCGCCTTTCGTCAGAAAAACGTTCCATGAAGAGCTCGACAAGCTCAGCGACATGCTCGGCAAGGATTTCAGCCATTTGAAAGACATCGCGCTCGACGACTACATCAAGAGGGATCTTCTCGGCATCCAGGGGGAGGAGCGTGTGCTCCAGCATGCCATAAACATGACGGTCAGCCGCGTACACCAGTCGATGGAAGCGTTCGTCCACAACATGAACTCCATCCATTCGCGCGGAGGCAACCAGGTAGTGTTCAGTTCCATCAACTACGGTACGGACACCTCTGCCGAAGGACGCTGTGTGATAAGGGAAATACTCAACACCACGTATGAAGGCGTCGGCAACGGATCTACCGCCATTTTCCCTATCCAGATATGGAAAAAGAAAAGAGGCGTAAGCTACCTTCCGGAAGACAGGAACTACGACCTTTACAAATTTGCCTGCAAGGTATCGGCAAGGCGTTTCTTCCCGAATTTCCTCAACCTCGACGCCACATTCAACCAGCACGAGCTCTGGAGGGCTGATGATCCGGAGAGATACAACTACGAAGTGGCGACCATGGGATGCCGTACGCGCGTATTCGAAAACCGTTTTGGCCCGAAAACATCCATTGCCCGCGGCAACCTTTCCTTCACTACCATAAATATCGTAAGGCTTGCCATCGAATGCATGAAAGAGCCGGATCAGAACAAGAGGATACAGATGTTCTTCGAGAAACTGGACTGGGCGCTGAATATCACGGCAAAGCAGCTCTGCGAAAGGTACGACTTCCAGAAAACCGCCCTGAAAAAGCAGTTCCCGCTCCTTATGGGCGCACTGTGGCTCGGCAGTGAAAATCTCAAGGATGACGATACGATAGAGTCCGTCATCAACCAGGGCACTCTCGGAATCGGCTTCATCGGTCTTGCAGAAGCTCTTATCGCCCTTACGGGCAAACACCACGGGGAATCCGAAGAAGCCCAGGCGCTCGGACTGAGAATCGTTTCATACATGAGGGACAAGGTCAATGAATTCTCTGAAAGATTCCAGCATAATTTCAGCGTCCTCGCCACGCCTGCGGAAGGACTTGCCGGAAGATTCACAAAAATGGACAAGAAGAAATTCGGCGTCATTCCGGGGATAACGGACAAGGAATATTATACCAATTCCAACCATGTTCCCGTCTACTATCACTGCACTCCGAAGCACAAGGCCGAAGTAGAAGGGCCGTACCATGCACTGACCGGCGGCGGACACATCTTCTATGTGGAAATCGACGGGGATGCCACGCACAATCCTGAAGCAATAATGGCCATCGTGGACCTGATGGACAAATACAATATGGGATACGGCTCGGTCAACCACAACAGGAACCGCTGCATGGACTGCGGGTTCGAAAATGCGGATGCGGACCTCGAGGAATGCCCTAAATGCCACAGCCACAACATTGACAAGCTCCAGAGAATCACAGGCTACCTGGTCGGCACGACGGCACGGTGGAACAGTGCGAAACTGGCGGAACTCAAGGACCGTGTTGTCCATAAATAATGCGGTTCCGGCAAGAGGAGCAAAACAGTATCCAAGTTCAAGGGCATAATGAACAACACCATACGGATTTTGGACATTTTAGAGGAGACCATGGCCGACGGCCCTGGTCTCCGTACTTCCATATATTGCGCCGGATGCGCGCACCACTGCCCGGGCTGTCACAATCCGCAGTCCTGGGCATTCGACGCCGGACATGAAGCAAGCGTGGACGAACTGGCCGAAATCATCAAGGCCGACGAATTCAGCAACGTGACATTTTCAGGAGGAGATCCCCTGTATCAGGTGGAAGCGTTCACGGAGCTCGCGAAGCGCATAAAGGCGGAGACAGACAAGACCATATGGTGCTATACGGGATTCACCTACGAGACCATTCTGAAAAACAAGAGGCTGTCGCAGATACTTCCCTGGATAGACGTGCTGGTAGACGGGCCGTTCATCCAGGAACAAAGGGACACCGAGCTGCTTTTCCGGGGCAGCAGCAACCAGCGCATCATCTATCTCCACGGGAAGCCCGAGCAGGAT